>NZ_JAAHIE010000017.1:0-42637 GCF_010671945.1 Moorena sp. SIO4E2 | reverse complement strand
GAATCGGGAATCGGGAATCGGGAATCGGGAATCGGGAATCGGGAATCGGGAATCGGGAATCGGGAATCGGGAATCGGGAATCGGGAATCGGGAATCGGGAATCGGGAATCGGGAATCGGGAATCGGGAATCGGGGGAAGACTGTGGGGAGAGGGGAGAGGGAAGAAGGGTAGTTGTACAAAAGTAGCGATTTTAGCTCCCGTTACCTTGACCAGACCGTAGCCAAACCACTAGATCTTTACCACTACCTAGACATGTAAAAATTTTGAATTTTGAATTTTGAATTTTGAATTCCGCTACATCTTTACCACTAGTTAAACATGTTTGAATTTTGAATTTTGAATTTTGAATTTTGAATTCCAGCTAGTTTATGGCGGCGGTAGTTTCACAACACTAAACCAGAAATCTTCTAGGGCTTCGATAATCTTGTCAAATTCTTTTAAGCTAATTGGTTTTTTAAGATAACAGTTAGCTCCCAAGTCATAGCTTTTTACAATATCTTCCTGAGCATCTGAAGTGGTCAGCATCACAACGGGTATTTGCTTGAGGTTATCATCACCTTTGATATGCTGGAGAATCTCTTGTCCATTCATCCCAGGCAGGTTTAGGTCTAGCAAAATTAAGTCAGGTTGCTGGGAATCAGCATACTCCCCCTCTCTGTACAGGTAAGCCAGGGCTTGAGTACCATCCATAACCACATGGAGGTTAATCGCCAGTTTCGCTTTGTTGAGTGCTTTCCTGGTGAGTTCTATATCTCCAGGATCGTCTTCTATTAGCAGAATTTCAGGGAATTTACTGTACATATCATAGTTATTTGAACTTGGGTTATTTGAAATTGGTTATAATATCGTTTATTATTGATTTTTTATCCACAAACCCATGAGTCATATTTGGCTACCAACTCTGATGAATTGGCAGGGTAAAATAGAATCTTGAGCCAACACCAGACTCGGATTCGACCCAAATATTTCCGCCGTGACACTGGACAATTTTCTGACAAATGGCTAAACCAATCCCGGTACCGGGATACTTGCTCCTACCATGTAGCCGTTGGAATATGGAAAAAATTCGTTCAGCATACTTGCTTGGAATACCAATACCATTATCTCGAACCCCTATTAACCATTGGGATTCCTGCAACTGAGCTTCAATGTGAATCTCAGGAGTTGCCTCGGAACGGAATTTGATGCCATTACTGATTAGATTCTGGAACAATTCCACCATGTGTTGAGGATTAGCTGGGATAGTTGGTAGTGGATCATGGGTGATGACAGCATGATTTTCTTTAATGGTAACACTCAAGTTTTCAAGAACCTGCTCAAGCACTTCAGCTATATCTGTGGGTTCAAAGGTCAGTTCAGACCTACCCAAACGGGAGTAGGCGAGCAGATCTTTAATCAGAGTCTGCATCCGGAAGACACCATCAACAATGTAAGCCATGTATTTGTCTGCTTCGCCATCCAATTTCCCCTGGTACTCTTCCACCAGCAATTCTGTGAAACTCTTGACTTTCCGCAGGGGTTCTTGTAAATCGTGGGAAGCCACATAAGCAAACTGTTCCAGTTCTCGGTTAGAATTCTGTAGTTGCTCAATCGACCTTGAAAATTCTGTATTGGTTATGCGATCGCTAATGTTACAGCTATACCCCAACACAAATTCTACTGAACCATGACTGGCCAACTCTGGTACCAGACAGGATTGATAAAACTGTCGCCCATTCTCTGTGATCCACTGGAATTCAATCCTCTTTTCTTGACCTGTGGCAAACACCTTTTCCATCGCTCTATCCCATAAGTGGATAAAGTCTTCTGGCATCTGGAGGTCATGATGGGTTTTGCCGATTAATTCTGACTGGGCTATCCCAAATGCCTGTGACAAGGCCGGATTAGCATAGACATAACGAAATTCCCGGTCAAATACCGCTATACACTCGGGAGAATTTTCGACTAGGGACTCCAAGAGGTCTTCCCGAGAGCTTAGAAATAGTTTTGCTGGTTTGCGATCGCTTTTTTGAAGGCTCATTCTTTTGGCAGACAAGTCGGAGAAGGAACAATCAATCAAACCTTCTGTGTAGAGACGTTGCAGACCAAGTCTCTACAAACAAGAACGATTTAACCGGAGACGATATCAATTTTAGCTTTGACCTCAGTTATTACTCTACACTGGCAGCAACTGGTTCGCTTCTCAGTTGTGCTCAATCCGATCCTACTGGAATTGATAGTAGCCATTACCCATGACCCGATCCTAGATATGATCATTAGTCAACCGGATTTGATCAGGACTTAGGCACCTCATAAATCAAAGGCTGGAATCGGTGTAATTATTTTAATAAACCGGCTTGGCGGCGTAAGTCCTGTTGATCTTTGATGTCTGTTAAATTATCATGTTTCAAACTACTCGCCGACGCCTTGCTCTGTGGTATACTACGGTCACAGCAGTCTTACTGTTACTATTTGCAACTGGTGTCTATCTTTATGTCCGCCACACCCTGATTGAACGGGTTGATGACACCCTCAAACATGTCGTAGAAGTGGTAGAGCGATCACTGGTGATTCAACCTGTGGATGATGGCGAGAGTCCCTACCAATTCAACATTGAAGCCAGTTTTCGAGACAATAGTGATGGGGTAGAAGATGACCACATTGACCTGGAGTGGTTTAGTCCGAAGGGGGATTTGCTGTGGTCAACCTTCTCAGAACCCTTAACTATTCCGTTAAAGGCCAACACCACTAGGGCAACAGTTCATTTATCAGCAGAGCATCTCCTGCGACAGTTAACCCAACCGGTGCAAATCGAGGATTATATCTTGGGTTATTTACGGGTTAGCCACCCATGGTTTGAAGTCACCAAACCCAGCCACCAACTGATATTTGATCTGACTCTAGGTACAGTGGTGATGATTATCTCTACTGGTGCTATTGGTTGGTTACTATCTGGTATGGCTATGAAGCCAGTACGGGAGTCGTACCAACGGCTCAAACAATTCACTGCTGATGCCTCCCACGAACTCAGAAACCCAATTGCGACGATTCAGACTAACGTGCAAGTTGCTCTGGGGGATCCCGATTTAGCATCTGAGTTGCAACGGCACCAACTCGAAGTGATAGAGCGATTAACCCAGCGCTTAGGAAGACTGGTGAATGACCTGCTGTTTTTGGCTCGTGCTGATAGCGGTATGGTAAAACCCCAGTGGCAATTAGTCCACCTGGATGCTTTGCTGATGGAAGTGATCGAGGAGCAACAGCCGATTGCTACAGAAAAACGCATTTCCCTTTACTTGATTGAAATCCCCAATCCCGATCAGGAAAAGAGCACAGAGTTAACAGAGGGAACAAAGGAGACAGAGCAGACAGAGGAAGAGATGGGGGCTGATCAGGTATTTCTGCCACCCTGCCCTAGTAAAGGGTTCCAAAATCCAACATTGGACGAAGATGCCTTTACCCTTGAGGGGGATTGGAATCAATTGGCACGTTTATTTACCAATCTAGTGAATAACGCTGTCCAATACACACCAGCCTCTACCAAAACTCCAGGGGAAGCATTTATTCAAGTGGAATTACAACAGTTAGAACCTCCCAGCAAACGTAGGGCAAGAAACCTGCAATTCCTGCTTCAAGTCAAGGTAACTGATTCCGGTCAAGGCATCTGTGCATCAGCATTACCTCATATTTTTGATCGCTTTTATCGAGCTGATCCAGCCAGACCCTATGATACAGCAAAAGGAGCAGGGCTAGGTTTAGCGATCGCTAAAACAATAGTTGAGAATCACCACGGTCAAATCGAAGTTGAAAGCACTCTCAACCAAGGGACAACCTTTACAGTTACAATACCCGTTTTTAGAAAAAGCAAGGCTGAAAGCCCTGTCGAAAGCGAGCAGGTATGAAAGCAAAAATATTTTGTATAATCATGTGTCTGCCAAAATTGACAATGCGATCGCGTAGCGCTTCCAAAGGAACATCCCTCTGTAGTCAGAGGTAGTTTCGCGCTATAGTTGAAAATAAGCTCAACTAGCTCCAAAACAGGACATAAAAGACATCACTCAATAAGTGAGGTGGTTATGGTTGCTTCTTATCAGGGAGAATACATGACTCCCGAAGCTTATCTAGACTGGGAGGAAAAGCAAGAACTCAACTATGAATACATCGACGGCGAAGTCTATGCTATGACTGGGGGAACTATTCCCCACGGAACCATTGCTCTGAATCTTGCGACTGCCTTAAAAAGCCATCTACGGGGAGGTTCGTGTCGTCCTTTTATCTTTAGTGTCAAAGTGGGTGTATCAGAAAAAGGACCTTTTCACTACCCGGATGTCATGGTAACCTGCGATCAACGAGACAGCAATCGGCTCAAAGTCATTTATCATCCCTGTCTGATTGCGGAAGTACTCTCTCCCTCCACTGAAGCCTTTGACCGAGGTCGCAAATTTGCTAACTATCGCCGCATCAAAACCTTACAAGAATACCTTTTGATTGATACTCAACAGATCACTATCGAGTGCTTCCGGCGCAATCCACAAGGGAAATGGGAACTCAATCCCTACACAGAAGGAGACGAAATTCACTTGACCAGCATTGATTTTAGTTGTCCCATCTCCTTAATTTATGAGGATGTTACTGTATAGTAGTGAGTGCTTAAGGGCTGATTTTTTAGATAAACGTACTACCAAACCTCAATAATTTGCTCAAACTGGATTAATTAGTAATAATGTTTAGATCCACAATCAGGATTTACAATACTAGCCAACTCCGGGTAAATGATCTATTACCAATCACTAATATCTAAAAATTAATATCTAATATGTAATATCTCAGACTATCATGCTATCATAGCTATTACCTAATACCTAATACCTACTTCTGTGAGAAAGGCATTGAATGTCTCTTGATCAGGCAAAGAGGGCTGAGCCCCAGCCTTAGTAACAGCAAGCGCCCCAGCTGCAGCTCCCCATACTACCGCTTGCCGCAAGGGTAACCCTTTGGCTATTGCCACAGCCATTGCACCATTAAACGCATCTCCAGCCGCCACAGTATCCACAGCATCAACAGAAAAAGCAGGGACGAAGAACGATTCAGAACCAGTGGCACAGAAAACCCCCTGCTCTCCTAAGGTCACAATCACCGTATCCACACTTCGTTGCAACAGTACTTCCGATGCGTTCTTGGCTGACTCTATGGTATCCACAGGAAAATCCACTAGTACAGAGGCTTCCAACTGATTCGGTGTCATAATATTCACCATGCCATACAGTTCCTCTGGCAACTCCTGAGCTGGTGCTGGGTCAAGAATCACTGGACAACCCACTTTCTGAGCTGCCGCTGCTGCTAAGAGCACCACGGACATGGGAATCTCCAACTGCATCAATAAAACAGCGGCTTCTGGCAACAAACTACTGAGGCGTTCCACATCAGTTTCATTAACATGCCCATTAGCACCAGCCAAGAAAATAATGGTATTCTCCCCAGCCTGATCCACGGAAATCACTGCAATCCCAGAACTGACCCCCTCCTCAACCAAAACGCTATCAGTGTCAACACCCGTTACCCCTAGACTGTGGTGTAGCTGAGTTCCAAAATCATCACTACCGATGCGGGCCACCATTTTAGTGGGGATACCCAACCGTGCCACCGCCACAGCTTGATTAGCCCCTTTCCCACCAGGAGCAGTAAAAAATTCATGGCCTTGTAGTGTTTCACCTGGAACTGGTAACCGGGGAGTTTTGGCTACCAAATCCATATTGATACTACCGAAAACAATAACTGGTTTCATAGTTAACAGAATTACAACTTAGCAAGTTTAAAGTTGAAAAGAGTTACAAGGCAAGCAAGTTGAACGTTGAACGTTGAACGTTTTAACCTTCAACATTATAACCTGACCACCTTCAAGATTAATGGTAACAACAACCATAATTGGTTTCCTATTTAATTTAATAGAGTTACCTTAAACAGAGTTACAATTTGTTGAGTAAGGTTAAAATTGAACGTTTTAAACTTAAAAATGACAACCTTTAACCTGAAAAACTGACAAGTTTAAAACCTGCCAACCTCCCCTAATCTAATCCAAATTGCGAACAACATTATAACCTTTCAACCTTAAAATAATGCATTTATAAATCTGGTTTATATGGTTTCAATTCAAGGAGCTTTATCAACTGCTCAATATCGAAATATTCATTCATCATCTGTTGCATACACTCCACCTTAATTGCTTCATGGAGATGTACTTGACCAAAAGAATTGTCAATAATCTCAACAGTAGTGAGGGTGTCTAAATCAACGGAAAGTACTGGAATTTCAAACTCTTCAGCACGTCTGAGAATAACTGATTGAGGCTGAACTTGACCGGTAAGGATTAAACAGTGGGTTGAGGTTTCTAGAGCAGCCATCTGAAGGTCTGGGCGATCGCCTCCGGTCACCACCGCCATATTAACGCCCTTGCGTAGATACTTCAGAGCAGCATTGACATTCATCGCCCCAATGGTCAAGTTTTCCACCATCAAATCCAAACGGTCAGGGCAGCATAGCACATTAGCTTGCAACTGACGTACCAGTTCCCGAACACTAACACTGCGCAACAGATTATTTCTAGGCATCATTCCCAATACTGGGATTCCTTGCCGTTCCAGAAACGGTTTCAATGTTGTTTTTACCCTTGATAGCTTGTTTTGGGGAATATCATTAATTAAAACTCCCAGTAAGCTTTCTCCCAGACGTTGCTTAGCAAATAACAACGCATCTGCTAGTAAAACCGAGTGAAAACGAGCCACCAACAAGACAGCAGCATCAATTGTCTGAGCAACTTTTGGTAATGATAAGTTAAACAGAGTCCCCGCACTCAAGGTTCCTGCTCCTTCCACCAAAATTACATCACTACTTAGTGGTTGGAGATAGTCTTGAAGAGACTGACGGTAATCTGTTGAGTCTTGTCCTCCCAAGCGTTTTTCAATGGTTTGAGCATCCATAAACAGCAAAGGCGATCGCACCATGTTCTCCGGCAACTTAAGTATCTCAGTGATAAACTGGACATCTTCCTCTATCGTTGACCCTTGATTGCTACTCAAAAAGGTACCCAGTGGTTTACAGTAGGCAATCGTTATCCCTTTTGCTTGGAGTTGATCGGCAATTCCCAGGATCGTTGCTGACTTACCGCTGTAAGCTTCTGTTGACCCAATTAGTAAATACTTAGCGGATTTTGACACCCCTTATTTACACTCCTATAACTATAAAACTGGTTGTTTATTCATCAATGCGTAGCAGTTTGCGGTAGAATGCCTTGGAAAAATCCGTTATGCGCGATCGCTTAAAGTTCATAATCACTTCGATTAAGTAATTCACAAACTCAGAATTTTGCATAGTAAGTTCGTAACTGAGATCCGCGTTACCATCAAACTGTAATCGGCAACGAGTTAATTCCGAAGGAAGATTAGATACAAACCAAGTAGCAACGAAGGGAATACTATCACCACCTTCTATGTGGCGACGACCTTCCAAAGACCCTTGTTGGTAGAGGCTAATTGCTATAGGTAAAAGATTCCGTTTATTACCCTGGTAGTAGGGCACATAAATCCCGACAGCTCCTTTGTCGGCAGGCTTAAGTTTTTCGATCGACATGGCTGAATATCACTCAATTGCCGTTGATGGTATTGATGTAACTATTCCTATGGGACAATCTCCGTGATGGAAAACCCATCACGATCAGATGATCAGTCCAGGAAAATAAATATTCTAATACATTACATTGAACTTTCCTATAGGTTAAGCTTATCCCCACAGTTTATAATAGGGGCTTATGTGTTTATAATTAATTGTTAGCTGATAAAAGTTGATTGAGTCTCTAGTCTAGCCTCAACTGGGATTAGCCTTGCAACCTACTGGATAAACCGATTTATACGTAGTAGAACGCTTACCAAACCAACTGTAACGATTATCCCGAATCTGCTCGTAAACCTGATCGCCTACCGACTTCACCCCAGGCATTGCCCGATAAGCGGATACAAAGATATTACCCAATGGCAATAGACGCCCAATCTCTTCAGCGGCATCACTTCCTTGCCATCGGCAATCATCAGAAGAAGCATCGATCAAAATCATACCCATCTCACACTCGAGAGGTGTTACCTGTAATTTGCCGCAAGCTTCTTTATCCTGCATCGGTATGTAATCAAATAGCTTGCCCTGATCCAGATTTTCTAGTAGCTGTACCAGAGTGACACAAAGATTACAATCGCCATCGTAAATAACGTGATATCCCATTCAGCTTCTTTCCTAAATCCTAGTTTATCTGCCCCAAAGTAGCTTATAACCGTATTTAGGACTACTACAGTAGTCCTAAACATTGCGGCTAGTGCCCTGTCAAGTTTGAATTTAAGCTTTCACCAAGCGGTGCGACCCGAAGGCGCGACCAAAGGCCGGGTTCCCCGACCATTGGAAAACGCACAAATAGCGAATTTAATTCGACAACTGTAAGCGCACCGGGCAGGATTTAGGCATGATAGCACGCTTGGATGAAGGGCGCGATCGCACGCTTGGATCAGGTATGAAGACTTTTGAGCTAACACCGTGCCACCTAACATCGTCCCACCATTACCCTCAAAACTAAATTGACAGACTACTAGCTCATAAACATAAATTTTACATTTTGCCAACACAATTACCCACATCAGTATTTGACACTGTAACTAGCTTCCTCAGGTTTTTCGGCAAAATGCAGTAGGGGGAAGTAAACGGTCAAGTTATCTCGGGCAGCGGTGCGACCTGTGGCAAATTAAATTCGACGACTGTAAGCGCACCGGGACGGAATTGCTGGTTTCGGTCGCATAAAAGACAAAATTGAGGCTGATAACTAAATTGAACAGATTATCACAACCATAAACCTAACCTCCCTCACCTATAGTCAGGAGGTCTGATGCAATGATAATACGATGGCGGCAGTTATTGGTTAGAATAGCGATTTGGCTAGCAGCTGAGATCATCCTCAACTTTCTGGGGCTGGACAATCTAGCTGACTACAGCGAGTTCATATACGAGCAGGAGGTTGCCCTATTAAGTCAATACACGCTTCCAGCCATTGAGAGGCTGCCCCATTCCTAGTACACCTTGGTAGATATTTGTAGCCAGTTCCTTTGAAAATGAAGGGATCAGGGGGTGAGGGGGTGAGGGAGTGATCAGCTGTGAGGCATCTACATCTAATTTATAGATCTATATATTTAATTTTATTTTATATATTGAATCGGCAAGGGGGCAGGGAACCAGAGCAGCAGGGCATAGGGTTAATCAGTTTTTCGAGCTTACTCAAAGCTATACAATTTAAATCCGCGACAGCTTAGAACTATATTGATTTTGTGCTTAATAAATCAATATATCATAATGTCTAAGTCCTATTCAACTAATGCCTATTCAAATTACAGGCTTTCCGGCACCCCCATGCCCTTATCCCCCCATCCGTTACATCTGTTAACCCATCCGTTGCCCCATCTCCTGATCACCCTACTGAAATAGGCAAATTAGAGGGTCAGCAGCTTACCGGAATGGCTTAAGCGGGGAGATTTTACCCTTTCTAACTAGCAGCAGTGTCTTCCGCTACATTTCTTTGAGCTATCTTGGATAAGAATTGTAAAAGAACACTTAGCTAGATGCAAAACGACAAAAATTATTTCGGTCAACAAGCTTGACACATGAAACCCCGCATCATTATCTGTGGCTTGGGTCGCACTGGATACAAAATATTCCGCTTACTGAAGCAGCAGGGAGTAGCTGTTGTTGGCATCAGCAACAGAATAATGCCTGGTGACGAAAACAATATTATTATTGGAGACTTGCGGGCTATTTCTACCCTACTTGCAGCTGGACTCGAACATGCCCAAACCCTGGTTCTGGCCTGTAATGACGATGCTCTCAATCTGGCAATCCTGACTCAGGCACGAGTGATTAATCCCCGGATTCGGATCGTTAACCGATTGTTTAATACCAGCCTGGGTACTCGTTTAGATCAGACCCTACCCGATCATGTCAGCATGAGTGTTTCTTCTCTAGCAGCACCGGTATTTGCCTTCGCAGCAATGGGGAATCGAGCCATTGGGCAACTCAAGCTATACAATCAAACCTGGCCGATACACGAAGAAATTATCACCGAAAGCCACCCTTGGATGGGAACACAGTTGAGTGACCTGTGGGATGAGCGATCACGAATGTTGATCTACTACCTACCGATGGACTCGAACTTAGATTTAGTTTCCGCAGTAGCTCAGGGCAAACAGTTACAACCTGGCGATCGCTTAATTATTGGTACTCAGCCTCGGTTTCGTCCTAAACGCCAATCCTGGCTACAGAAACTGCTGAAAGTCTTCACAAACTTACAACAGTTTCAGCATCATGCTCAACCAATGTTAGTAGTGACCCTTTTCCTACTCCTGATAATTTTTACGGCCACATTGACTTATGTGTGTGTCAACTTAGAAACCTCTATTGTTGATGCTCTATATTTTTCTGTGGGTATGATTACCGGTGCTGGTGGTCAAGAAGAAGTAGCAGAAAAGTCCCCGGACACTATTAAGGTATTTACTGCTGTGATGATGTTAGTAGGGGCTGGTGTGATTGGCATTTGCTATGCTCTACTAAACGATTTTGTTTTAGGTACCCGACTCAAACAGTTTTGGGATGCGGCGAGAGTTCCCTACAGAAATCACTATGTTGTATGTGGACTGGGAAATGTAGGAGTCCAAATCCTCTACCAACTTCATGCCCAAGGCCATGAATTGGTGGTGATTGAAAGTAACCCCAACAATCGTTTCCTGAACATTGTTCGTTCTCTAGGTATTGCAGTCATTCACGGAGATGCCAGTTTACCTGCTACACTCACAGCAGCACACATCCAACGAGCAGAAGCCCTTTTAGCAGTTACGAGTGATGATACAGCCAATTTAGAAATTGCTCTAAGTGCCAAAAGTCTAGCTTCTAAATTGTCAGTGGTTGTCCGCAATCAAGACCCCCACTTTTCCCACATGGTACAGCAAGTATTTGAATTTGAAGCAGTATTCTCTCCCACAGAATTAGCCACTCCTTCTTTTGCAGCTGCAGCATTAGGTGGACAAGTGTTAGGCAATGGTATGATTGGTGATACGCTTTGGGTTGCCTTAGCCACTAAGATTACCACCGATCATCCCTTCTGTGGACGCCGTGTTAAAGATGCTGCCAGATCCGCTGACTTTGTGCCACTGTATCTTGAAACGAAGTATCAAACGATTCATGGCTGGGATTTATTGGAAATTAACCTAGCCGCTGGTGATCTTTTGTATCTAACTATGCCAGCAGTTGGTTTAGAGCAATTGTGGCGCACAACACCGCCTCAAATGATGGTGATGTGAGTTAAAAATGGAAGCCATGGGATCTAAATCGAAGCCATGGGATCTAATCTGGAAATTATCGACGATGAAGGATGAATGATAAAACCCTAGCTATAGTCTAAGGTTGATCATTCATCACTCATTATCCATGATTACTCGTGCAGGATTAGGGTAGCTAGAAAATACCGACTAGGACAATGGAAGTGATTAAGAAACCAGCCAATATCAGAAGCATACCAGGTAAGTTTAACCAATGTTTAACTTCCTCTGATTCTTGAGGCCACTCTTTTTGCTGCAGTTGCATTTGCCGAATCACATCGGAAATTGCTTCAGCATCCTTCACATGGTGTAGTGCCTTGGTTTCACCATCAGGGTATTTCACGACAAAGTAAGTGGGAACTTTGATGTGATCCCCTGTAATATCAATCGTATCCACAGCAACCTGCTTCGCTTTTTCCTCAATAGTTTGGGGTTCAGTGGCAATCCTATCCCCTGGGTTAGCTGTTAACTTAACTCCCATTCCCATTGGTGATGCGTAGCTGACCATAGAAACCTCCAGATAGGTCAAAGTCTTTTATCTGGATTTTATTTTACGTAACTTGGAAAACAATTATTCAGCTTAAGAGCGATATTTTATTTATATTATCAATACTTTATATTTTTTAGTAATTTAGTTAAGATTGCAGCGGTTTCCTGTAATCAAATGTAATCTAACAAATGTAATCTAGCAATTTTTTCTTGAAAATCGCCCTGAGTCGGATCGTTCCTGAATCCTGAGTAAAACCTGTTACTGTTCACGAATCCGATCCCATTGCTATAGATTAATAATTAATTTTTTGTTAATTTCCTTAACCCTTAAATTCACCTAGCTTATAGCCCAAAAAGGAACTTACTACTCTAAGTTACTAGTTGTGTATAAATGTTATAAATTGTTATGGATTGTGTTCAAAAAGATAAAATATAAATAGTGATAGATAACTATGTTAAAAAAATGTAAATAAATGATTATTTTTGCTATCCGATGTTAAATTAAGGCGGCAACGATATAGCAATCGAATAAGAGAGCATCTATGGAACTGATTCAACTGTTAACCGAAAACCTGGGAGTGCAAGAGAATCAAGCCCAAGGCGGAGCTGGACTTATTTTCCAACTGGCCAAGGACAAGCTGGGAGATGAGAGTTTTGCCCCAGTACTGCAATCTATTCCAGGAATAAATGATTTGCTCCAAGCAGCACCAAAAAGTGGTGGCATGATGGGAGCCTTGGGAGGATTAGCGGCATCAATGGGTGGTGGCGTTGGACAATTAGGCACTCTAGCTACCCTGGCAGCAGGTTTTTCTCAACTAGGCATGGATAGTGGGATGATTTCCAAATTTCTACCGATAGTCCTCTCTTTCGTTCAAAACCAAGGTGGGGACGAGATCAAAAACCTTTTGGCAAAAGTGTTGAGCTAGAGCGATTGATTGGATGGCTGATATGTGATGGTAATGAGGGATCAACCCAAGACTTGGGTATGTTTTCCCAAAGTCAGGTCATCAAAGAGACATCTCCATAAACTCGGTTTTGACCCAGGCAGTGCAAGGGTTTGAGGTTAATTTTTGGAGATGTCTAAGGGATGAGGGAGAATGTTTTAGGTGGTCACTTAATTTCATCCTTGATGCTTCATCCTTGATGCTTCATCCAGACAAGACACTGGTTCAGCTGATCTTGCATAGTCTGAGCATCAGTATGATACCGGCGTCCATGTCCTGGTAATACCCACTCGAACAAGTAGTTGGTTAACCTCTCCATTGACTTGATTAATTCCTTCCAGGAGTAGAAGCAGTAGCGACGAAAGGCAATCAGTTGCTGAAGTTGATCAGACCAAGCAAGATGGTCACCCGTGAAGAGAAATTTGTTATTGTACAGTAGAACCGTGTGACCTTTGGTGTGACCAGGAACGGGGATAATCAACAGATCCTTGTCTAAGGGATAAGGCTTAGAAGTAGTGAGCTGAATTTCCACATCACGGGTATCAGTGGTAATGTCATCTCTATGCAAAATGCGTTCGCACTGGAAATGCTGTCTGTACTTGTGATGATCTGCCACATCATCCCGATGGGTCAGGAACATGTAACGAATCCCACCCATTGCCTCTAGACGTTTGACTAGTGGTGGTGTAAAGCAAGGAGAATCGATTAAAATATTGCCTTGGGGGCGTTGGATAAGGTAGCTAGCAGCACCGTAGGAGTTTTCTGAATGGTAGCCGCAATGGTAGACATTTTCTGCTACTGGGATGGGGAAACTATGCTGAGCGTCTTTAATGTCTTTAGGTTTCTCAACAGTACCAATAGAAGAGGTGGGACAAGATAATAGGGCTTGAAGAGCTCTCAAGCGTTCTGTATCATTAGCAGGTTGATGATAAACTGCAGACTGGTGATCAGCACGATGAAACACTTCCGGAGTCATCCAACGGCAGGCATCACAATCAATACAGCTGCTATCCACTTGACACTCCCCGGCCTTTAGGCGCGGGGATTCCTAGATCAACGAGCCGCCTTAAACCATGGAGTTCTCATCTTTGACGCCGCCAAAAACAAGACAATACTCAACCGAGAATCCGTTAAGACTAAATTCCTAGTTAATTCACCATAGACCCAGAGGGCAGTTCTCCTTAGGCGTTTAACTACTCTTTGGAAGTGCCTTAAAAAGTCTGTTTCTCTTCCTTTCGTTTGGTTCCGGTGTGCCCCACCGTACCGTTTTTTTTTCAAAGTGTGATTCTTCTGGGTTCACACACCAACTGTTAATTGATGATTGGGTTTTTAAGGAGGAGATTCCCTACCCTCCGGGCATTACTACTTTAAGGTCGATAAGTTACGGGTCTCTCTCCCGGCTCAGCCTACGGTTTTTCAGCCTGTACCCTATATTTTAATTATAACCTGGCGCTAGATAAGCGTCAACTTAAAAGCCGTCCTAGAAGGACGGGGCGCGATTACCCATTTTTTTGGTAAAAGTCACCAGTGATATTTTGAGCGCGGCGTTGGTTGAGATGAGCCATAACTGTCTAACTCTCGTTCGTCATAGGGATTGCGCTTGCTACCAGGGGATATAGCTAATTCAATTGTAGCTAAAGCGCGATTAACCAAAGCGCATTTTTAACCCAACTATGTTTTAACCCAACTTATGTAGGACAATAAGGCAATACCCGAACCTCTTAGCATCTCGTGACTAAATTTCTGTTTGTAACTGACCTTGACAATACTCTAGTAGGGGATGATGAGGCTCTGCTTAAACTGAACCCTCTGCTAAGTCAGCATCGCCAAGAACATGGTACAAGAATCGTTTATGCTACAGGGCGATCCCATAGTTCCTACCACCAGCTGAAAGCCGAGAAGCCACTTCTTGATCCAGATGCTCTGATCACCTCTGTGGGTACAGAAATTTATGATAATGATGGCCAAGATACACCCAATCCAGACTGGTCGTCCAAGTTATCTGAAGGCTGGGATCGGGAAATGATTGTGGAAACGGCTGCCCAATATCCTGACTTAATTCCTCAAGTAGAATCAGAACAACGTCCCTTTAAAGTCAGCTATCACCTGACGGAAGAAGCAGCTTTGAGGGTGCTACCTCAACTGGAATCTCAGCTTCAAGGAAGGGGTCTTAATTTCAAGTTGATCTATAGTGGTGGGAAAGACTTAGACATTCTACCCAGCAATAGCGATAAAGGTCTAGCGGTAGAATTTTTACGGCAACAGTGGGGAATTGAGCCGGAACGGACAGTGGTTTGTGGCGACTCAGGAAATGACATTGCCTTATTTAGCGTTGGCTTTTCCCGAGGAATTATAGTGGGTAACGCCCGACCAGAACTTCGCAAGTGGTACGAAAACAACTCAGCAGATTACCATTACCTGGCTCAAGATCACTGTGCAGGTGGTATAATAGAAGGTTTAAGTTATTTTAGCTTTTTTGTCAGTAATGATCGCCAATAAATAAGAAATAGTTAATAGTTAAAAGTTGCAGGTTAATCGAGTTACAACTTGCAGGTTAGTAGGTTGCAGGTTAATCGAGTTAAAAGTTGCAGGTTGGTAGGTTGCAGGTTAATCGAGTTACAAGTTGCAGGTTAATCGAGTTACAAGTTGTAGGTTAATCGAGTTACAAGTTGTAGGTTAATCGAGTTACAAGTTGTAGGTTAATCGAGTTACAAGTTGTAGGTTAATCGAGTTACAAGTTGCAGGTTGGTAAGTTGCAAGTTATGCTCTCAACTATCCTTCACTATTTTCGTGGTGGAGTACAACCTTAAACCAAGCTTAAACCAACCTTCAACCTTTAACCAACCTTTAAGCAAGCTTCAACCTTAAACCTTCAACCTTAAACCTTAAACCTTAAACCTTAAACCTTCAACTAATGATCAGCTATCTCAAGGGGACAGTAGCTAGCATTCAAAAAAGCACTGGTAATCGGGTCACTCTGATTTTAGATGTCAACTACATTGGCTATGAAATACAAATTACTCGCCGTTTGTCCCAGGAGTTGCCCGTAGCTTTATCGGAAAAAACCGTGCAAATCTTCACCCATTTGCAAATCCGGGAGGAGCAACAGGTGCTATACGGTTTTGCCTCAGCCGCTGAGCGGGATTTGTTTCGTCAATTAGTTAGTGTCAACGGTATTGGTGCTCAATTAGCGATCGCACTACTGGACACCTTGGGATTGCCAAATTTAGTCCAAGCGATTGTTACAGGTAATATTCGTGCCTTATCCAAAACCCCTGGTGTGGGTAGCAAAACTGCTGAACGCATTGCTCTAGAACTGAAAACAAAGTTGGCTCAATGGCATAAGGTATCGGAGGTAGAGTCCCCACTATCTGCTAATGGACTCTCACCAGGGATTCAGGAAGATGTGGAGATGACCCTGTTAGCTTTGGGATATGAAAATGATGAAATCGCTCAAGCACTCCATGCTATTAGTGAGGATACTCAGGTCGCTAAAAGTAAGAATGCGGAAGATTGGATTCGAGAAGCGATCGCTTGGTTGAGTCGCTGATGATATTCCTGATCGTACCCATAAATATAGCGTTTCTAAATATAGCGGTTCCACGAGTGAGCTACATCTGGATCAGCGCTACTAGGGGGAGAGTGGCAATAGGGGGAGGAGATTGAAGAAATTTGGGTTTACCTCATCCCACAACAGAACCGCTATAATCTGACTGAAACCTGAAACCTGCAACCTGCAACCTCCAACCTGCAACCTGCAACCTGCAACCTCCAACCTCCAACCTCCAACCTCCAACCTAATAAATTACCCTTCGAGCACGAAATCCTTGAAGAGTCTGGGGCAAAAACGAACAACCTAGGGTTTTAGATTGTGGTAGATCGCAATCATGACAATCGCCAGTAGAAGCTTTTACTCGTCTAGGAAACTTGACATGGAAGGTAGACCCCTTACCCAGCTTACTCTCTACCGTAATCGTTCCTTGCATCAACTTGACTAAAGATTCTGTAATGGCCAGTCCTAAGCCGGTACCCGAGTACTTGCGAGTTGTAGTTTGATCAATTTGTTGGAACTCCTCAAAAATATGCTCTAAGTCATTCTCGGCAATTCCAATTCCCGTATCCCTAACAGTGAGCATCAGCCAGTCGGTGGAAATTTCCTTGACTACCACCTCTACCCTGCCCATTTCGGTAAACTTAATCCCATTGGAAACCAGATTGACCAAAATCTGCCGCAGGCGGAGGCTATCATTGATTACGATCGGATTTTTTAAATTGGTTTGGATATACAACCCTAAGTCCTTCTGAGCGGCTAGACAACGGAATTCATTGATGGTTTCTTTGATCAACCTGTCCAAATGCAAACTTTCCAAGGTTAACTCCAGACAAACTGCCTCAATTTTGGACAGGTCAATCATATCCTTAATCAGAGTCAGTAGATGTTGAGCATTATTGACAATGCGCTCCATTATATCTGCTTGTTGGTGAGTCAAGGAGCCCTGACGCTGACGCAATAGAAGCTGGGAAAAGCCAATAATGGCATTCATGGGAGTTCGTAACTCATGGGATATCGTAGAAACAAACTGGGATTTCAACCGTGCTGCTTCCAACAATTGCAGGTTCTGTAGCTTGAGGGATGCATCTCTCCTTTCCAGTTCCAGATTCTGGCGAGCCAGCATACTGTTCTGACACTCTAAACGTGCTTCTTGCTCCTCTAAGGCTTTAATCATGCGAGCATTATCAATTGCGATCGCAGCTTGTTCATTAATCATGCGAGCATTATCAATTGCGATCGCAGCTTGTTCACCCACTGCTGCTAGCAGATTCCGACCTGATTGGTCTAATGCCTCTGGGTCTTCCCAATTGCCAATAGCTAGTACTCCCAAGGGTCCTGCTTGCACAGACTCAATCGCCACAGCGTAAATAGCTGTAGGTACTTCCTCTTCCGGATGCCGCGAATCCCAACCCTTGCGCTGAATTAACTCAGATGTTCCAGTTAAAAAGACTTGAGAGAGTAACCCTTGCTCAAGGGGCAAGATGTCTTCCCACTGGAACTTTTGTGTATCAATTCCCTCAATAACCCTTAAGACTTCAGAGTTACCAAGAGAATTATTGAGAATGATGAAACAAAATTCAACCCCAGCAATCGCTTTAACTACCTCCGATACCATCTCTTGCAACAGATTTGGAAGGTTAGTCAGCCGTTGATTGAGGAGATTAGTCAACTGGTGTAGGGTTCTCAATTGCTTTTGCTGTTCATTGAGAATGGTAATTACCTGCCTGAGATCATCACTCGCCTGGTTTGCCTCTCGGTATAACCGCGCATTTTCAGTGGCTAGGGCAGCGCGACTAGCTAAATCCTCAGCCAACTTGACATCGATCTCATTGTAGCGGCGACCTGAATCACTCCTGACAAACCAAATTGAGCCCAAGATTTGTGAACCCATTCGTAAAGGTACACAAATGTAACACTTAATTTTCAGTGCCTGTAACATTCTGAGATGGTCAGGATCATCAGCAGCAGCACTTAGGAATTGATCAGAAACCTCAAAATAGGCATCCGTACAACCTGTACGTAAAACCTTGCCGTTGCCATAGTCTTCATCCCCCTGGGCAGGGTAGCAACGGTGCAGTTCCCAAATCAACTGCTCTTGCTCTGGGTTAACATGGGCAACGGCAAGGCGCTGGTAAGACTGGGGAGTATCATAGCTATCAACTCCCGATACCACATCAATAGCACACCAATCAGCAAAGCGAGGGATTACCAGCTGCACTAGGTTGTCCAATGTAGTCTGGTAATCGAGGGAAGCTGAAAGTACAGCAGAAGCCTCCGCCAGAAATCGCTGGGATTCTTCTGCTCGCTTCTGCTCAGTAATATCAGTAATTACACCAGACATCCGGAATGGTACTCCTTGATCATTCAACTGGGCTTTGCCACGAGCAGTACAGTAGCGATCTTCTCCAAAAGCACAGGGTAGGTTAAATTCTACATCCAGTTCAAGGTAATCTTGTTGGTAACTAGCCACCGCCTTAGTAACTTTGAGTAGATCTGAGCAATTTAGTAAATTAAATAACACATCAGGGGAAAAGTTATGGTGGTACTTCCCTATCTGTTCAGGCGACAAGCCAGTAAGTTCATAGAAGCGGTCATTACAATACAGTTGTTTAGTGATCAGGTTCCAGTCCCAGATCCCGTCATTGGAACCTTCTAGCACCAAGCGGTAGCGTTCTTCGCTTTCTTTGAGCCGCTGATGAGCTACAGCTGCTTCCCGTTCTGCGCGGTAGAGGCGAACTGCATTAGAGAGGCTACGTAAGAGATTTTCTGATGAGATTTGGCTTTTGGTCAGATAGTCCGATGCTCCAGATTTCATCAGCTCAACCGCAATTTGCTCATTAATTTGCTCGTTCCCTTGGTCACTCAACACAATCACAGGGACTTCAATGCCAGCATCACGGATTTCTTTAACCAGAGTCAATCCGTCCCCATCCGGTAAGTGATAGTCCAATAGAATGCAGTCCAAACTCGGTTGGGTAAGGCTAGAGTTAGCGCAGCGTGATGCGATGATCGACCTAGCGCTTTTGCTGTCAACTGCAACAGCTATTTTTACGGGTATACCCCCTCTGTTAAGAGCTTTAATTATGGCTTTGCAGTTAACTTGATCATCCTCTACGATCAGTAGTCTGATAATCTCGTCCATGATTTAGCGGTTGAGCTTTTGTCATTGGTTATGGGCTAATAGACCTCTTGCAAAAGTTTTTCGTGGTATAATCAGTAGTTTGGGAATTTTCGAGTTAGCGATCGCTTAAGACTAACAAACTTACTTTGTACTTTGTTTGTGTATAAGCCTAGTACACACAATCTACATAATTTTTACCAAAACTATTATTCTAACTCAAAATATTTTTGCAAGAGGTGTAATGATTAGTGGATAGTGGGTAGTAGCAGTTCTTGACTGACAACCGACACCTGAGGAGGCTAATGAATTATATTGAGCATACTCTATTGGTTCAGTTTAGGTATCGCCCCAATTTAGTCAACCTTACGGACTTGACAATCTCTCCACATCGCTGATTGTAGGCTTCTACCTTACCTCGGTACTAGTCAGAGAGCTTCAGTAAAAATACCAATCTGACTAGGTAGAGGAAATCCCATGGTTGTGTAGTATCACCGAAACATTTGCCAAATTGATGAGTAGGCATGAGTATACTTGTCGAAAAACTCCCTTGATTAGTAATCTCACCCATCTAGGGAATCAACCAATCGGATTGGCCGTTGGCCAAGCTACGCGAACGCAATCAACCCATGCTAATTTTCCAGTGGTATTTCCTGAGAAACAAACTCCCTGAGATAGATTTTTTAGGGGGTTTTACCCCCTATTATATCCTGCTGTTGGCTCAGGAAGGGTGGGACGATCAGCAGATGAGCAGAAAGAGTAGGATTTATCGGAATTGGTCATTTCGTGCTGGTGAGGCTACCTTAGTTACTCAATAAGCCCATCCCATGTCAATCCTGTTGAGAATCTCCTCTAACTGTTGGAATGGAAAATCGTGCCAACCCCTCTGACAAGTACTTTTGGCACGACTCACCCCTTATACTCATAAATAAATTGTAAAGATTATAATAAGTAACTACCCCCTGTAATTTCTCAATAACTTTATATGTGATACTGTAATAGCTTTTGACAAATGCTTTCATTCCAGCTAACTTTAAGTGATTGTTGCCAAAATCTGGTCTTTTGGAAACTCTATCCCAAAGTCATAAATATCTACAACTACCAATAGGTGGAGATCATGATGATTTTTACCAAAACTTTACAAATTTACTCTAAAAATCAATAAACTATAAATCTCACCCCCCTAGACGTTAATGATGGGTAAAATTCGTGTGGCTCTCATTGAAGACCATGATCTGACTCGGATGGGTCTGCGAACAGCCCTCCAACAAAACGGTGAAATTGAATTGGTGGGCGAAGCGGCCAATGCTGCTGAAGGACTAAAGTTACTCGCGGAATCTAGACCAGATATCGGGATTGTCGATATTGGTCTTCCTGACATGGATGGAACTGAATTAACTAGACAATTCAAAGAGTTTCAAGCTAAACAGGATGATTCTAAACAGGATGATTTCCCCACCAAGATTATGGTACTGACCTTGCAGGATGATGAAGAAGCGGTACTAGCTGCTTTCGCCGCTGGAGCTGACTCTTACTGCATGAAAAATATAACTTTTGATCAATTGGTAGAAGCTCTGAAAGTGACCTATGAAGGTAATGCTTGGATTGATCCAGCCATTGCCAGGATTGTACTTGAGCAGATCAAACCAAGCCAAGAAACTCAGCCTACTGAAGCTAGTGAAACGAGAGCTATCCATGCTGCTCCCAATGAATACAATCAAATGATTGAAGCTTATCCTTTAACGGAAAGGGAATTAGAGGTTTTGCGGTTGATTGTAGAAGGTTGCAGCAATGCTCTGATTGCCGAAAGGTTATATATCACTGTGGGAACTGTCAAAACTCATGTCCGAAATATCTTGAATAAACTCTGTGCGGATGACCGTACCCAAGCAGCTGTCCGTGCCCTCCGGTCTGGCTTAGTTATTTAACGATGATACCATAGAGTAACCTTTTACAATTAAACGGCTGTTCGCGTAGCGTGGCCTTTTGGCCAAGGTTGAAGGTTGAAGGTTAGTTGGTTGAAGGTTAGTTGGTTGAAGGTTAGTTGGTTGAAGGTTAGTTGGTTGAAGGTTAGATGGTTGAAGGTTAGATGGTTGAAGGTTAGTTGGTTGAAGGTTAGTTGGTTGAAGGTTAGTTGGTTGAAGGTTAAAGATTGAAGGTTAGATGGTTGAAGGTTAGATGGTTGAAGGTTAGTTGGTTGAAGGTTAGTTGGTTGAAGGTTAGTTGGTTGAAGGTTAGTTGGTTGTTCGCCTTTGGCGTCCGAAGTAGGGTAGGTTGAAAATTAGAGCCTTAACAACTGAAAGCCGGATGTATAATTGGGAACCTGTAACTGGCAACTTGTAACCTTCAACCTGTAACCTTCAACCTGTAACTGCCAACCTATAACCTTCAACCTGTAACCTGTAACCTGTAACCTGTAACCTGTAACCTGTAACCTGTAACCTGTAACCTGTAACCCAAATCACTATCAAGGTCTACCTTGCTCCCATCTAGCGATCGCTTCTTGGGCAGCCTCATAGTAAGGGGTATCTTGTGGGACTAATTTTGCTGTGTTAATCGCGGAGAGAAACTTGCCTCGCGAGGCACGGGACTTAGCAATCCGATAAATCTTATCGCTAGCTTGAGCAATTAACGCTTGTGCTGTGGCATACTTCGGTTGACCCGGTGGAATCTTACGGAGGGTTGCGATCGCACGATTATAACTAGATGCTTGATTGCGTTGGACTTGTTTGATGGCTGTTTGGATAATCTGTTGATTCTGCGACTTCTGTTGGGAGAGAATCTGCCACTGTTTAATGGCATCCTGAGCCAAAGGATAAACAGAAGGGTTATCTTTAGGAACTAGTTGGGCAGCTGCGATCGCTCCTTCAAAATCACTTTTTTTTGCCCGTTTGTTGGCTAGAGCCAGAATTGACTGACTCCAACCAGTGATATATTGTTGTGTCTGCTCATAAAGAGGATCCCCAGGTTTCACCTGACGGGCAATTGCGATCGCATCGCTATACACAGATGCCTGCTTCGGTTCAACTAACTGTCTTGCCTCGTCCAAAGCTGCTTGATTCGCCTTAATCCCACTCGGTTCCCGGGATTTCTGTGGTTTAGTTTCCAGGGATTTACTCTTGGAATTTGGCAAGGGAGCTGGAGTTGCCTGGGATGTTGACCCTGCAGGTAATGTTACTGGGGAATTCCTGACCTTGGTAGTTTCTGGTAATGTGGTAGTTAATGTGGTCGTCTGTGTGTTTTTAATCATCTGTTGACTAATTAAGCCTTCCTGGTTACGGACAACAGTTAGGCTTACTAGTCCTAACAACAAAGCTATACCACTACCCCAAAACAACCATTCTCGCCATGACGATAACTCTTCTGTATCAGTTTGAGGCTGGCTGTCTGAATAAGAAACTAAAGCTACTGAGTTAGATGACTCCTGGTTTGAGCTGTCAGTGTTAGTGGGTAAAGACCGATTCGGGTTTTGCTTTACCACCGATAAAGGTTTTTTCGTAAATTCACTCTCAAGGTGCGCTTTCCAATGGCCGGGGAACCCGGCCTTGGGTCGCACCTCAAGATTATTCCCATCTTCAGAAAGAACTACCTCGGTAGCTTCTGAGTCAGTGCTTGGGTTAGCCCATTGATTTTCTGGTGGTGAGCTTGCCCCTTCAGGCCAAATTTGTTGTTGTCGATACTCCTGTAAAGGAATCACCGTCAGAGGAATCTGAACTGGTCGCCAATGGTGTTGGCTCAACTCCGGTAGCCGCTCCTTGAGATACTCGTCAAGATTCTCAAGGGTAATGTCAGTATGATAGTAACCCAGTGCTTCTAGAAGTGCTGAGGTGAATAAGCCATTCCCTAGAGCCGCAGCTTCGTGAGAAAACTGGTTGAGTTGACTAGAAAGTACCAGGGAAATATCCATTTTGTAGGCTAATTCCACTGTTTCAGCACCAACCGGTTCACCAGATGGCATTCCCGGTGAGCGGTTTATGTCTAACAATACCAGGATTTTATTGCCCCCCATAGTCTTGAGAGAGGAAAACAGGCATTCTATTGGTATACCTGTTCCTGGAATGTCATCTGGGTTGCCATCAATCGGCATGAGGTAGTCAACTTTATCCCAACTGACCCCGCAGCCACTGAACAAGAACCAACGCCAACTTTCTGGAGAACCTGGACTCTGGCGAATCCTGTCGAGACATCTTAAAATATTTTCTCGGTTGGGGTAGGTTAAAAAATCATCAATCGGTGGTGAATTATCAGTTAATAACAGAAACTCATTGGGTTGCAGATGAGCTTGGTCTACAAAAAACCCTTGTAGTCTTTGAGCGTCTGCTTGACCATAGTTCAGAGGTTGTAAGAACTGATAGCGGTTGATGCCAATTGCTATACCAGCGTAATTTGCCATTTACCCCATACCCTAGCGGCTGAAACTAGTATATTTTATGCCTAATATATATGCCTAATTTTATTACTATTGCTGTAGTTTCCCCTTACACTTAAATTCTAATTCAACCTTGTTTAGCTTAAGCTAACAGCTTAAATTTATTAATTAATTAATCTAACACCATCGAAGATAGTCCACCTCTAAAGGCTCTCGAACTAGGCTTTCCAACTAATTTATGTCAATCTAGCTTCTGTCAAGATTTTCCTTCATTATAAGAGTTAACCTTTTTTGGCCTAATCAGAGGATATAATAGTATGCTGTCCAAAGTAATCCGGCTATTGGTGTTACCCGGCTTAGTAGGGGTTAGTTGGTTGACTACAGTTGCCATTGTTCCCCAAAGCGCCGAAGCCAAGACAGCTCGTATTAATGTTACCCTGAATCGTGAGCCTGACGAAACTTACCAAGGCTTTATGCGCCGTGCTGAAGTAGTTGCTAGAGCAGCAGCTCAACGGAGCTTCGATAGTGACATATTGACTACAAAGGTAGCGATTACTATTCTAGGGCAAAATCAAGGAGAAATTGCCCCAGTCTTGTTGTTAAAAGTCAGCCGTCCATCCTGGAAAAGACGACCGGATGCCAAGTATTGGGCAACTTACTTTCCCAATACCCAGTTCCTACTGCGAGTTGAGGAACCTGATTTTTCTGCTCAAACTCAGCCACAGTCACTGGAACCAGCTTCCCCAAGTCCTCAGGCACCGCCAGCAAACAACCAGGCTCCTGAGTCATCATCACCTGACAACCAGGCTCCTGAGTCATCATCACCTGACAACCAGATAGAAGACCGAGATACAAGACAATGAAATAAGATAGAAAAGCTGTCTAACAATTTAAATAATTTACACTTATGGCTGTTCCTAAGAAGAAAACCTCAAAATCCAAACGGGATAAACGTAAAGCTAACTGGAAGCGCAAAGCGCATCTGGAAGCACAAAAAGCCCTCTCTCTCGGTAAAGCAGTCCTGAGTGGGCGTTCTAGCTTTGTTTATCCAACAACGGAAGAAGAAGACGAAGACTAGGTTTACTCCTCCCCACCGGGCTTCGGACGGCGTATCGCTGATTTTTACCATGGTTCCGGTGGGTTACGTATCACTTAGAAGGCGTTATACGGCTTGCTGCTCTAAAACCTAGATCCGACTTTCGGGTCTCCAAGCTACTGATCTGCCTTAATAAATCGGAAGCTAATACTGAAGCTAGGCGTGAGAGTCTTGACTGATCAAGGAGTACTGTCTTCTCACCGGCGTTAATAAATTTTAAAAATTTTCTAGCCTCATTATCAGTATCCTGGTCTTTATATACCAGGGAAAGTCCAACCCTCAACCCCTACCGGAAAACTATCTGAGGTTCCCATAGGTTGCTGGGGATTGAACTGGCATATCTAAAATTAATTTCTGTTCGTTAACTGTTGGTGGTTAACAATTAACAGAAACTGATTAGTTGGGCTGTGGTAATTAGATGTATCACAGCTTAATACCATTGAGTTAAGTTTCAAGTCAATGCCAGACAATTTACCAAACATTTTGAAGGGTCAATTGTTAAGTTTGGTAACTAAATTTGGGAACTCAATGATCAGTAACCAAGGATAATTTAGCTAATACCGCGATTGATTGTTTTGAAATCGTCTATACTGAAAATAGTAGGGAAAACAAATTAAGAGCTAACCGCCACCTACGTGCTTTAAAATCGAACTTTTCTGTATTGTTCCGGTGCGGAGGGGCATCCCGTATCGTTAATAAAGCTTGCCGAGTATCCGAACCGATAGGTGGAGTTGGCAAGAAGCCCACACTGACTCGTTGAGTTCAGTGTGGGAGTATGTCACTAACTCCAGCAATAATTGCCCAATGATAAGAAAAATTTTAATATCTGTAGCTGGTCGGGGACTGTGTGAAGAAATGTTCAACATGTTGGCCGAAATCCCTGCCATACAACAGGCATCGGTCACAGTTCTACATGTCGTGCGTCCTCAAGTCACAGCTGAAGCCATGTCAGCTAAGTTAGAAGAGGGGGGTAAGATTTTAGCAGATGCGGTCAAGTCGTTAAAAGTTGACCCCAGCAAAATCACTCCCAGACTCAAACAGGGAGACCCTAAAAATATCGTTACCCAAGTGGCAGACGAAGAGGAAACCGACCTGATTATTATGGGTTCGAGAGGACTAACTCGCCTAGAAGCGATTTTGGAAAACTCCGTTAGCCAATATGTGTTCCAATTGTCCTCCCGCCCGATGTTGTTGGTCAAAGACGATGTCTACGTCAAACAAATCAGACGGGTTATGGTCGCAATGGATAAATCTGATGCTGCTCAAAATTCCTTCGAGTTGGCTCTATCTCTAGTGCGAGACATGAAGAATGCTCAACTATATCTAGCTCGTGTCATCCCCGAAGCCAAACCTGATCAACTGATGAGCAATGCTGAAGCAGACCCAGTGCTTGCAGAAGCAGCAGCAAAAGCCAAAAGGCAAGGTGTTTCTTACCGTTGTGTTCTAAGTGGCGGTAAACCCGGACCAGGAATCTGCCAGTTAGCAGAGGACAAGAACATCGACTTGCTGATTCTCGGTTCTCCTGACCGTCGTCCTTCTATCGCCAAGAGTTTAGTAGATTTAGATCGATTACTGGGTAATTCTTTATCAGACTACGTCAGAGTCAAAGCCAATTGCCCAGTGTTGTTATCACGCACAACTACTTGAAGCAGTCAGTTATTAGCCATTAGCCATTAGTCATTTGTCATGTAAGCATTCAGCCGTCAGCTATCAGCTATCAGCTATTAGCGAGTAGGCGCTTTAACTGCACGGAGTCGGATGAGTAAACGAGCAGGGATTTTCAACCAGCCATACTAGTTCGTAAGCTTGTTTACTACCGCCCGTTGATTAGTTAATTAGCTGACGGCTGACGGCTGATAGCTGAATGCTTACTTTGTCATTAGTATTGCCAGTAAACCTCTTGTTGCTTACAAGTTGCTTAAAAAGGGTTTATGATCAAGGCTTAATGAGAAAAAGTTAATGACTAACTATTTAAACTTCCACGTACTTTAGCTTCCATGCACTTTAGTCGTGGGAGATATACTCGTAAATCCGGTAACCATCACTTACAATCCCGCCTAGTTTAGTGGCGGGAAAAGTTAAATTAACCGTTGTTTAATTCTAATTAATTAAACAACCTTATACAAAAAATACCTTAGACTTTTATCCTGGGAAGAATCCCACCCTGACCTTTAGCTAAGGAGCAATGCTTGCGCTTTTGGTACAGGCGTGGGGATTATCACCAGATCAGCTAACTAGTTTCCTGAGCCTTCACGGCTCGCGGTTTGGATATAAAGAATTAGCAGGAAAACCGCCGGAACCAGCACAAACAGGATGCTGGCAACAAACCCTAGATCGTTAACTTGCATGATTATTAGTTCCTCTAAATCGTTTTTAACCCACCAGCTATAGGATACCATTAACACGGCTGGTAGAAATAGAAGATAGAAATCGAAGCCTGGCAGGAGGAAATCCGGCTAATGGTAGATAAGCGCGTTGATAATACTGGTGAGATACAGTCAATTATCTTAGCTCTACTCCCTACTCCCTACTCCCTACTCCCTGGCCTTTGGGCCACGCTACGCGAACAAACCCAGGACGAAAGCACCTCATCCAATTGATAAATCCTACAAACCCTATGTACACCTCTATATAACGAGCGGTATTCAGCTGACAATCCCTCGCCAGCTAGCCCTTAAAATCCCTTGGTAGGTTAGATGGCAGCAGATGGGGATTTGCTCTTAAGGGTTGGTTTAGTTTTCACACTCACCGGTCCATTCACCAAGACTTGACAGGCTAATCGGTAAGTATCTGGCTTTTTCTTGAGTTTCCGATTTTCCACCTCAGTTCTAGGGGATAGATTTTCTATGCCTGCCACAATTTCCACAATACAGGTCCCACATTGACCATAACCGCCACAATTCACCAGCTTGCCCCGAAACGTGTAGAGATCTATGCGATTTTGCAGCATTTTCTCCCGTAAGTTCGCTCCATTGGCAGCAATGACTTCTTGGTCTTCCTTGACAAATTTGATATTAGCCATGATTTGTCCCAAGTCTGATCTTATTTTCTGATAGTATTACTATTTTATTAAGGAATGTTAAAAAAATAAGCATCCCTGGTTAATGGTTCATGGCTAAGTTAGCCATAAACCGTTAACCATAAACCATAGGAGTTACTCTGTCAATTTAGTTTTGAGAGTTAGGGCAAGGTTAATGGTATTAGATGTTAGGGGTTAGTTTTTAACGCCTAATACCTAGTGCCTAATACCTAGTGCCTAATACCTAGTGCCTAATACCTAGTGCCTAATACCTGGGGTCTAATTAGGACAAGTCTAGTTTACCCCTTCATTCAATTTTGATGGAATACTAGGGAATATCGCTAACTTTACTATCTGGTAAATTACTCACTGCCCGTTGCAGGTTGGCCAGAGCGCGGTTGTAGCCCAGAATTGCAGTAAGTTGGTTAATCCTAGCCCGGGTAAGAGCCGTTTGCTGGTTAATTACGTCGGTTTGGGTACCAACCCCTGCCTGAAATCGTAACCGAGCTAGCCGGAGACTCTCTTCTGCTACTTCTAGGGCAAAGGATGCCGTTTCAATACTCTCTTCATTGGAGTTTAATTGAGAATAAGCTTGTTCGATCTCAAAGCGTATTTGATCCCGTTGGTTAGCAAAACTGCTTTCAGCTAAGGCAACATCAATATCTTCCTGCCTAGCTCTGGCCATCGCTGCTCCGCCATCAAAGAAATTCCACTGGAATTGTGCCCCTACCGAGTAACCATCACCAAAACCCAACGTATCATTTAAGCTATCAGCTAGGTCGATTTGACCAAACACACTCAACTGGGGCCTTACTGGAGCCAGAGCAATGGTGCGCTGTTCCTTGTTGATCTTTCGTTGGACCAGTTGCTGTTCTAACTCAGATCGGTTTTTATAAGACAGGATCAGGCTCTGTTCTAGAGATAAATCCCAACTTCCAGCAATTTCGATGGGATCTGCTGCAGTAATTTCTGCGGATTGAGATAAGTTTAATAACTCCGCCAGCTGACGTCGAGCAATACGTTGGTCACTCAGAGCGTTGGTCAACCCTTGAGAGTCATTGGCTAGCTCAACCTGTTGTTGCAAAACCTCAAATCGGGTTCCTAAACCAGCTTGTTCCAGTAACTCCGTATCCCGTAGAATCTGAGCGGACTCGGTGACTGCCGCTTGGGAAATCTCAACTCGAGCATCAGCTTCTTGTAAATTGTAATAGGCAAGGGTGACCTGAAGTCGGATCTCTTCAGAGAGGCGTTCTACCTCTAGCTGTTGCAACTTTAGCTGTTCCTCAGCTACCCGGACTTGTGCTGGTCGTTGCCCACCAGTGTATAGGTTATATTCTAACCGTAGGGCTGCAGTGAAACTTCCTGACGGCTCATTGATTGGAAGTAATCCTTGCTGAGCCCTTAGTTCGTCTGTTACCTGGCCTGATGCACTATCGGCATAGTTAATGGCTGCACTTGTTGACAAACTGGGATACCAAGCGGTTAAGGCTTCTTGGAGAACAAACTGATTACGTTCCAAGGTCAGTTGCGCTTGCTGTAATTCCTGATTATTACGCTTTGCCAGTTCTATGGTTTGTTGCAGGGTAATGGGCTGTGTGATATCTATCTGGACTTCCTGGCTTTGGGTAGGAAATGATAAAGGATTGGGATCAGGATCAAGAAACTCTGGCGCTGAGGTTCCAGGGGTTGGTGAGCTTCCAGAAGTTTGTGACATTAACTCAGGGTTTTCCTCTGTGGCAGATTCAACCACCGTATCCTCACCAACGTCTACAGATTCCGATGGCGCTGCTAGCTCAGCCACAGCAGGAATCGACTCCTCTTGGTTTGGCTGATTAGTTGGCGCTGCTAGGAGTTCAGCCACAGCAGGAATCGACTCCTCCTGCTTTGGCTGGTCAGTAGGCAGGATGGTTTGATCAATAATTTCTTGGACTAATTCTTCTTGGACTAATTCTGCTTCTGAAGGTGAGGAATCTACAGAGGGAATAGACTCCTGTTGCTCTGGTTGCTTGGCAGCTGAGGTAGTGTTATTGATGACTTCTACCACTAGCTCCCCTACCTCTGAGTTTGGGGCTGCTTCTGTTAAGGATTCTTGGTTAGGTGTAGCTACTGAGTTATTCTGAGGCTTAGTAACTGATGGTAAATCTTCTGAGGCTCCGGATTCCATGCCGCTCAAGGCAATTGCCGTCCCCACACCTACAGCTAATATATAACGAAAAGTTGGCATAGATTTTACAGTTGATTTTTAGTCTTAGCAGAATTACTTCTCTTGCTCAATTTAGCAACCAATGGCAGGATAATGGCTTGCTATTGCGTTTAGCAAAGGAATATTCCCGGTTTGCATATCTAAATCAGGATTGAGCCTCAAATTGCCATTTTTTATAGGAGTTGCTCTTTAACAAGACTTTATTATAGTGGGCAATGGCTTCACAGTATCCTCATATTGGCAATTTTTTGTTGCAGGGAGAAAAGTGACTAGATGCGTTCGCTTTTAGCGGAAGCTGAGGCCTTTGGCCACGCTTTGCGAACGCTTCATCGCATAACCCCTAGAATAATCTGTCACACATTTCAATTGTGAATAGGGGCTGATCGCTTTTAGCGGAAGCTGAGGCCTTTGGCCACGCTTTGCGAACGCTTCATCGGGAGATGGGGAGATGGGGAGATGGAGACCTCACTTGGGTAGGTTTTTTACATTTGGGCGAGTACGTACTGGCATTGGGAATAAATTTCTCAAAATATGTCGGAAAATCTACAAGAATTTCCACCGATTACCGACCCATCTCCCCATTACCGATTAGCCATTACCCATTACCGATTAGCCATTACCCATTACCTATTACCTATTACCTATTACCTATTACCTATCTCCAAAGTAAAAAACCTACCCTTGTCAGGAGATGGAGACTGGGAGATGGGGAGATGGTAGACTCGCTTTTGCATAAGGGTCGCGATTGACCGTAGGTCACGCTACTTGAGGTGGAAATTTAAATGCATATTAACTGACTGCTTGCTGTGATCGTAAAACTGGGTTGACTAGGGATGGGAAGATAGGGAAATGCCAGGATGGAGAGATGGGAATCGAGCAACTTTTTGTCAATCCAGATATCGGGTTGATGGGTTAAATTCTATTACTGAGCCGATGCTCTAGTATCAGTAAGTGGCCTCAATTACGATAAAACTATTCTTTTTTGACCTTAGGTTAGATTGGGGTGGGGTTGAACAGCAGAACAGGTTTTCCTGTCTGCCACACTACCAAAACCTTATCCCTTTTGTGACGATTACTTGATGCTCAGGGTTAATTGTGTTCCAAGGGTTTTGCCATCGCTTTTAGCGGAAGCTGAGGCCTTTGGCCACGCTTTGCGAACGCTTCATCGCGTAGCGGCTCGTACCGAGCATCGCATTCTCTTGCTTACTATCTATTCGGCATTCACAAATTCACCAAATTGTGTCTGCCTAAGGTTTATGGCTAAGGATTAACAGTGGGATAACGTTCTTTCTTGAAACAAGGCGTTAGCAATCCGGCAATAGCAAGGCGTTAGCAATCCACCAATAGACCTTACGCCAGTCAAATTACCTAATTTTTTACAAAAATAAGCAGCAATAAAATTTAGTAAACCCTGGAGCAAAAATCCAGAAATAAACAGACTTTTAAATAATTATTTGTATTTATTAATTTCAGGGTATTATTTATTTAGCCTTAGGTATTTATATGACAACCTGTTAACTAGTGAATAAAAATCCATACATATTTTTTTTCCTGTGCTCTGTTCCCTGTTCCCTGTTTATACACTTGATCCATAGCCTAAGTTTTTATATTTTTTTTTATATTTTTTGATAGTTAAGATTATATAATTAATTCAGTAAATTAAGAGCACCACTGACTCATAAATCATAAATAATGATAAAACCATGAGCTATATATTCTGAATCACTCTGAGGTTAATCATAATTATAAGGGAGTTAAACCAAGAAATAATGAAAAGCGATTAATCACAAAAAATCTTGAAGTATTGAATTATTTTGTATAAGTTTTATAACTTTTTTTATGTCCTGAGTACGGTCTTTTTTTGCAATTAAGGTAGCATTGCGATCGCGTACCACCACCACATCGTCTAAACCAATAGTAACAATCACCTCATCTTCACTACTGGAGTAGACAATTGCTCCTTGAGTATCCAGTTCTACATGATTAGCCATTGCGACATTTTTAGCATCGCCATTATGCAGGCGTTCTAAGGCATTCCAATCTCCCAAATCATCCCAACCAAAGGAGGCTGGTAAAACATAAGCTAGTTGTGTTTTTTCCATCAAAGCATAGTCAATACTTTTCTTATCTAGCTCAGCATAAGCCGCCACACCTTTTTCTTCTAAAGGGGCAATAATTTCTGGTGCATGGGTGCGCAATTCATCTAAAACTACCCCAGCCCGGAAAATGAACATTCCACTGTTCCAGCTGAATCGACCAGTAGACAAAAATTCCTCAGCGGTCTCTTGGTTAGGCTTTTCGGTGAACCGACTGACCTGATACACTGGCAATCCTTCAAACGTGCCAGTCTTATCACCTTGCTCAATGTAACCGTAGCCTGTAGAAGGGTATTGGGGCGTGATGCCTAAGGTCACAATCGATGACTCAGCAGCAGCCAATTGAGCAGCCGCCTTGATAGTTTCCTGAAACCCTTGCTCATCTTCAATCCAGTGGTCAGCAGGGAAAAAGCCCACTACCGCATCTTCTCCGTAAGCCTTAGCAATCTCTAGAGTTGCCCAAGCCACCGCTGGTGCTGTATCCCGTCCTTCCGGTTCAGCTAATAGATGCTTCTGGGGTAACGATGGTAGTTGTTGAGTCACCCCCTCAGCTAACATAGCAGAAGTAATCACCCACAACTGTTCTGGCCCGACCGTCAGCTTAATCAATCGGTCAGCCGTTGCCTGTAAAAGACTCTTACCACTACCATCCAAACATAAAAACTGCTTGGGTCGTTGCTTACGGCTCAACGGCCAAAACCGTTCTCCTTTGCCACCAGCAAGAATCACAGGTATGAGAGAGTTATCCATGATGTAGCCTTAACTGTAGTTTTCTGCTACATACTAACCTCACTTTCCCTGATTCAGCTGGTATAGGCTGTAGATTATGAAAAATGGTTAAAGTACTTCTTTAGCCATGAGATTAGTCATGACTAATCTCATGACTAATCTCATTTGTCCACCAATTCCTTCATACCTGTTCAGGCATTCCTGTTGTGCATTGATCATAAACGATTAATCACTCATTGATGTTCCTCAAAGCGCTTTCCCCAGGAGCTTTAGCCGTGGGTAGCCAAAGCGCTTTTTTCAATTAAGCCACTTTGAAGGTAGGCACAATGGTTTATTGGCTTTGACTTCTAGACTTATAGACTAATAAATAACGTAAGCATTCAGTCGTCAGCCGTCAGCTAAAAGCTCACGCTACTTGAGGTGCCGTCAGGCGTCAGCCGTCAGCATTCAGCTGACGTAACAAAGATTAAACGAATGCTTACTTGTTTTATTTAAAAGCTCAAAGCTGAGAGCTGAGAGCTGAGAGCTGAGAGTTGATAGCTGAATGCTTACCAAAGAAGAATATCTTAAACTGTAGCCACAGGCTACAGTTTAATTGGATAGCCAACTATAGGCTTGGAACTTGAATGCTTGGCCTTTCGGCCAGGCTACGCGAACAACAGTCATCACAATTCATAGGTAGATTTGGATACAGGTGTGATTAATAATGCCTCAGCTTCAACACCACAACCATCACCCCAAGAGGGTGATACAGGAGTCTCTTACTCTCAGCTTGACCTGACTACAGACCTAGACGCTTCTGTCTCTGGATTAAGATTAACCTTTGCCCCCTATTTGCGGTGGGTATTTTGGAGTAGCGCTTTTGTCCTGACAGCAGTTATTTCTGCGGCTTTGGGAGCCACCTTAGCCCTAGTTACCCCATTGTCGCCCCTGATTAAATCCCATTCTCAACCGGAAAACTCCAAAATCCCCCAGAATCAACCAGCGGCTTCTGAGCACAAGTCTTGGCGTAAAAGCTTTCCCTATAACCTGTCACGACCGGTTAATATCCTGGTGATGGGAATAGACCGAGTCCCAGATGCGTTGCCAGGTTCCCCAGAGGTTTTTGGAGGTCGCAGTGATACCCTGTTGCTGTTGCGCTTAGACCCTAAAGACCACTCAGTGAATATGCTTTCAATTCCACGGGATACCAGAATAGAAATTCCCGGTGTTGGGATAATTAAAATTAACGATGCCAATGTCAAAGGTGGATCTACCTTAACCGCAGAAGTGGTTAGCCGTACCTTGAATGATGTGCCAATTGATAGGTATGTGCGCATTACCACTGATGCATTTCGGGAACTTGTGGACTTGGTCGGTGGCTTGGAAGTGTTTGTGCCTGAGAGGATGGAATATGTAGATGTCACTCAGAAACTGGAAATTGATTTAGAACCAGGGTGGCAAACTTTGAATGGAGACCAAGCCGAACAATTTGCTCGATTCCGAAAAGACAATGGTGATATTGCTCGGATACAGCGGCAGCAGATCTTACTCAAGGCCCTGCGCCAGCGTTTAGTTACTCCCAGTGTCTTGCCTCGTTTACCCAAAATCCTGCGAGTGATGCAGCAGTATATTGATACCAATCTCAGCTTAGAGGAAATCTTGGCACTGGTCGGTTTTGGTCTAGAGGTTGGTAAAGATAATATCAGAATGGTACTCTTGCCTGGTCGATTTAGCAAGGCTGATGAATACATTGCCAGTTACTGGCTGATGAATTCACGAGGGCGAGACCGAGTGATGAGTGAGTATTTCGAGCAAGAACCGAAATATAAGAGTTCATTAAAGCGCCGCCGTTCACCCCATCGGGTCAGAATTGCGGTTCAAAATGCTACCGATGACCCAGAACTTGGTCGCCGTGTTGCCCGCTATTTAGCCAGACATGACTTCTACAATGTCTATTATGTCTCAGATTGGCCTGACCGCTTGTCCCAGACTGAGATTATTGTTCAGCAAGGGGACATAAAAACAGCAGATATTGTCAAAAAAGTCCTGGGACTAGGTAGAGTAGAAGCATCCTCTACTGGTCATCTCAAATCTGAGCTGACGATTAGAGTCGGTGAAGATTGGTTAGAGAGGGAGTTTTAGGCTTTAAGTTTTAAGGAGTCAGGTTCACAAGTGATTAGGGTGATTTGGCGACGCTTATTGGGACTAATTTTAGTTCTTGTTATGGCTTGGCTATGGGTGCTTTTATCGGCTACTCCTGCCTATGCTCAGGAGAATACAGTAAATTATGCCCTTACGGATTTGAGTTATCGTGACTTTTCCCATGGCAATTTAGTTCGTGGCGTATTTGCAGGCGCTGAAATGCGAGGCACAAACTTCCAAGGTGCTGACCTGAGTGGATCTATCTTCACCAAGGGAAATTTATTGAAAGCCAATCTCGAAGGTGCAAACCTGACCGATTCTTTGGCAGATCGGGTAATTTTAGACCAAGCTAATTTGACCAATGCTATTTTGACCGATGCAATTATGAATAGCACCAGGTTTTACGATGCCGAGATAACTGGTGCTGATTTTACCGATGCCTTGATTGACCGCTATCAGGCTAAACTGATGTGTGGCCGTGCTACGGGGGTAAATCCTGTAACTGGGATCTCCACACGGGATAGTTTAGGCTGTCGCTAGGCTGAAGGAGTTGAGCTGGGCTAAGGGGTTCCAGAGCAGGATGTCTTGTAATAATTCCTGATAACCAGCCACATTGGGATGGAGACCATCTGGAGATAGGTGTTGAGAGCACCAATCATAACCACGGGACGTCCATAAATCAAAAACGTCTAGATAGGGAATTTGACGCCTCAGACAAGCAAGGCGAGTAGCTTCTTTGTAGCAGTACTGGTCAGCATGAGTGTAGTAAAAACAATCGAGAAAGGGCATTTTCCTTTCATCCACTGGTACCATGCCCACAAATAGCACTGGACAGAGTTGCTGGGCTAGCTCAAGCAGATTGGCTAGTTCTTCCTGGAAACTATCAAAATTAGTAAAATTCTTGCCATCGGGACGTCCCTTACGGGCTGAATCGTTAACGCCCACTGATAAAATAATGGCATCAGGTACACGGTTTCTGAGTTCACCACGACTGCGAAATTCATGCTCTAGTCGCTTGTGGACTTGGGTAACCCCATCACCCCGAACTCCTAAATTGTAGAGTACATGACCAGGACTATCGGGTAACATCCACTGACGTCGCAGTCGCTCTACCCAGCCGCCACCTTCTGGGTCTCCAAATCCATAGATCAGACTATCTCCGAGGACAACGAATTTCAGGGGAGTTCTTTGGCGCTGATGGAATGACTCAAAGCTAGGAGCGGCAAGTGTTTGCATAGACAAGATTTATTTAGTCAGATAATTGTTAACAACTCGACACACTCTTGATAGCTTAGCAATGGTATGATCTTTTGTATATGTAAAAGGTACATCTACCACAGGAGTCAATCCAAGTACTCTGACCCCTAAGGTAGCCCATCGATGCGATCGCATATACACTTCCCATATACACAACATAATCCCATATGCGCATCATCTTATTTACATACTTATTGACATATAAGTAGGCTGGGATAGTTTGGTAGAACTTCCCAGCCTGGGTTAGATATATAGTTTCGGTATAGTTAGTCGATTCGGTATAGTTAGTACAAATTGACTGTTCTTTCTTATTATTGTCATACATACCAAGCAATGTAAGTAGTAATCACGCAACTTCACAAATTCTTTCACTTTTTGATGGTATATTATTAACCTCAAGAAAAGTTTTATGACTTGTCTCAGGGGTAACCCCTAGTTTAGGAGTGAAGTATGCTAGGGTAGAGGGGGCGATACTGATTTTAACCAGAAAGCAACACATCATAAACCTTATGCTGCACAAAATCTATAACTTTGATTCAATGGACATTCTGCAACGGACGGAGCAGCTAGTAAGTGCAGCTTCTAATCGTTATCGGATAACTGTACAAGTGGCCAGCCGTGCTAAGCGCCGTCGCTTCGAAGATTTTGAAAGTCTAGATGAGCCATCAATGAAGCCAGTGCTGCGAGCAATTGTTGAGATGTCTGATGAACTGACGCAGCCAGAGATTATTGCGGACTAAGCTATAGTGCTGAGTGAGTCAGGGGGTTAGAGGGTCAGGGGCAAGAATAGTTCTTTCACCTAGTTTTATCCCAAGGTTGTGCAGGAATGTTCAATAGTCGTCTCTAAGCAATGTACAAGACTAATAGAATTAAACTAGCGCTAGGTTTAACTATTACTACTTTGACCAGTGGTTTACTATTGCTGTGGGAATCCTACGACCAAGCCCCCGGTGTCTTCCAGCTCCTAGGAGCACAGCCTGCTGTCGCCCAGTTTTTTATTCCCCCAGAGATTAGCAAGGTAGTATATCAGCGTTTACCGGATTTACCACAAGAGAACCAATACATTAGCAAAGAAAGCGGTGAAGTAGCTGCCAATAATACCCTGGTTAACCGCTTAATTCGGTATCACGTCTATGGTAAAAAACGGTTGCCCAATTACCGTTTTGATTGGAAATTGACCATGGCTGACTATCTAGGTGCACACGATTACCTAGTAGCATCCCAGTATCCCAGTGGGAATACCTTAACCGAAAATCCCATGAAAGGGGATATTGCAGCGATAGAACAATTAACTCGTGCCGAACGGGATGCACTAGTAAGCGTTTTGGTCAGCATATTCAATCCCAATCGCACCGAAACTGTTGCACCAGAGTCGAGCACACAACCATCACCTGGGACACCATCACCTGCCACAACCTCCAATCCTACATCACCTGCGACAACCTCCAATCCTAGAAGAGGACTATCCTTACCTAAACCAGGAGATGCTCAGTTACTCAAACCTAATTGACTTGTCTGGTGAATTGGGCAGAATCACGTTAATGGAACGTCTTGTTAAACATGGAGAAGGCTGGCGTATTGGTTGGGATCCGGAGGCTCCTAACTATAAAGGTTTAGTCGGTGGCGAGCACTGGGCATTTGAGCTAACGGAGTCGGAGTTGAACGACTTTTGTCGGTTGTTGCTGCAATTAGCTCAGACTATGAGTGAGATGGCAAGTGAGTTGATGGACGAAGAGAAAATTACTTGTGAAGCAGAAAGTGATTGGCTGTGGATGGAGGTAGAGGGCTATCCTTCCGCTTATACCCTACGCTTGATTTTGAATCAGGGACGCTGTTGTGAGGGGAGCTGGGTGGCAACAGCGGTTCCAGGGTTGCTAGCAGCAGCTAAGTCCCTAAAAGTATTTTAGTTTAGTTGTTCAAATCTCGAATAGTGTGGTATAATAGATAAAGTTTTCCGGGGCGTAGCGCAGCTTGGTAGCGCACCACTTTGGGGTAGTGGGGGTCGTGGGTTCAAATCCCGCCGCTCCGATTCGGTTTTAAAATTCGCTAGGGTAGTCAGTCCCAATTTGTCACTGTTGTCTGATTAATGTGATCTGGACAAAGTATCTGTGAAAAACTAAAAAAGCGGCGTTGCATCGGGTGCATCTCATATTTGTAAAAAAGATCGGGAGTGTGGGGAGTTTGGGGCCCCTCACAGGGGTAGGTTTTTTACATTAGGGTAAAACATGGGGCGACCCAGAGGGAGAGGAAAAGGAAAACAACTTAGGTGCGCTTGACCTATTAAGAATTAAATTCGCCACGGGTCGCACCTGAAGAAGCGATGCAGCTTCGGAACAGGGGGTTTCCCCCGGAGACGAAACCTAAGACAGGGGAGCCTTTATGGTTGGTAGGCTATGCAGATGCATGGTTAAAACTTGAGGCGCGACCCCGTAATTTAATTCTTCACGCGGAAAGCGCGCCTCCATTGATTAAGGCTCCCCTGTCTTACGGTAACTTCAAACCACTCGCTATTGCATCAAGACAATGATGATTTTGAAGGACAAATTAAGTACATTTTCTTATCCCCCACACCCCACGCCCCACACCCCACACCTGAGGTCTTTGTAAAAAACCTACCCTTATGAGGTTAGGGGGGATTCCTCTTGCCTTGCGCGTAGCGCTATATTACTTCACCAATCAAATGGTTTATAGTCTTTCAGGAACACCCCATAGAGGCGCTCCCCTGCTAACCCGCGCACAATGGGATCATAAACCCGTGCAGCGCCATCAATCACATCAAGTGGTGGACGGAATCCTTGCTGACGGAGGTATTCACGCACAGGATGAGGCTTCTCGTCCGTAATCCAACCCGTGTCAACACTGGTCATATAAATGCGATCGCAAACATAATCCATCCCCACCGTTCGGGTCATCATGTTCAGTGCAGCTTTAGCCATATTAGTGTGGGGATGATAGGGTGTCTTATTACCATAGGAGAATTGACCTTCTACAGCAGAGACATTGACAATATAACGATCCTCGAAAGGAGATGCCATCAGTGACGGCTTCAAGCGGGAATTAAATAAGTAAGGTGCCATAGTCGTTACCAACCAAGCCTCAACCATCTCGATCGGCTCAACCTGGTCAAGTAAGAGTCGCCAGCTATTAACATGCCTCAAATCTAAGGGCTGACCCTCAATGTCAAGGACTCCATCCGGAAAGTTTGGATCCTCCTTGCTGCTCAGACAGAGCTGGTAAAAAGCGTTAAGTGCTGACTTCTTTACCAGAGCCTCTGATTCAGCTTTCACCCATTGCCTGGTTTGTTGATCCAGACTCTCCATCTCCCCTTGGACAAGAGCTTTGAAGTATGCAGGTGGGCGGCGAATGGTTTGGGCAGCATTATTGATAATAATATTGAGTGGGGGAGATGCCAGCAACTGATCGATAAATGCCATCACCCCACGCAGATCACGAAAGTCTAGCCCGTAGATTTCCAATCGCTCACCCCATACCTGTGAATCTTTCTCAGCCAGGTATCGACGGGCGGCATCTTTCGGGAATCGGGTGGTTACAATCACATGAGCACCGTCCCGTAGCATTTTGAGTGCAATGTGATACCCAATCTTAATCCGTCCACCCGTGACTAGCACTCGCCGACCCTGTAAGTCAGTTCGGGCGTAGCGCCGACTATAGTGTTCCGGGGCACAGTTAGGACAAAACTGGTGGTAAAAGTGATGTACACGTTTGTAAGGCTGCTTGCACAGGTAGCATAGCTGGGGAGTATAGAGTTGATCATGCTCAAGGGATACCCCTGCAGCCAGCTGGCGTAATCGTTCCGGCAAGGCTTCGCCATGAATCTGGGCGCGAGCGAGCAAAGCCAAGTCATGCTGACGGCGAGCCTGCTTGCGCTGGTGGCGACGCTTTTGTTTGAGTCGCTTCATCAGTGCTGAGGCCGCCCGTTCAATAGTCAACAGCTGTGGATTGTCACTGGACATCCTACCCGCTGCCTCCAGCACCCTCAGGCAAATGGCTAACTCCTGCTCATTGAAACTTGGGTGATGGGGTTGGGTAATATCCATAGTTGTATGTACTACACAAGCTGTACTACACAGACAGAATTCGGCGGGGGCGATTCAGCAAAGCCGACTTGTTCACAGCTTAGAAGGCTGGTGTGACTGCCTCTGCACTACGNTATAAATAAATTAGAAATCATTTCTAAATTTGGTAAAATCGCCATACTACTCGCTATTACTATTTTGTTTTTAATTTTAGGTTCAAGGTGGATAGTCGCTGGCTATTTTCCATTAAGTAATTTATATGAATCTTTATTGTTTTTAACATGTCTTTTATTGATTCTTTATGTTTATATAGAGATACAAACGAAAAGTAAATTAATTGGTTCTGTTTTAATTCCGATTTCTTTGTTAATTAATGGATTTGCAAATTTGACTCTTTCACCTGATATGCAAAAATCTAGTCCATTAGTTCCTGCATTACAATCAAATTGGCTAATGATGCATGTTAGTATGATGCTATTAAGTTACGCAACATTAATTATTGGATCAGCCTTATGTTTATTATTCATAGTTTTATCAAAATTTCAAGAAATAAATTTACAAACTGCTAATAATTTATCACTTTTCAAAATTTTAGGCTATCATTATAAGACTGATTTAATTATTTCAAATAATGAATTTAATAAATTTGGGAAATTAAAATTACTTCAAAATTTAGATAATTGGAGTTATCGAATAATTGGTTTAGGATTTCCATTTTTAACTATTGGTATAATTTCCGGTGGTGTTTGGGCAAATGAAGCGTGGGGTTCATATTGGAGTTGGGATCCGAAGGAAACCTGGGCATTAATTACTTGGTTAATATTTGCAATATATTTACATGCTCGTATTACAAAAGGATGGGAAGGAAAAAAAACAGCATTTTTAGGTAGTTTAGGGTTTTTTATAATATGGATTTGCTATTTGGGTGTTAATTTTTTAGGAAAAGGATTACATAGTTATGGTTGGATTGTATAAAAAATAGAAATCTATCTAGATTTCTATTTTTTATAATTTTAAGTTTTAATAAGAAAGTCCTAAACTTCTTGTCGTTTCAGCACCTAAATATACTCTCACACTTAAAAAATCTGTTGGACATGCTGTTTCACAACGTTTACAACCAACACAATCTTCAACTCTTGGTGAAGAAGCAATTTGCCCAGCTTTACAACCAGTCCATGGTACCATTTCTAAAACATCTGTTGGACATGCACGAACACACTGTGTACATCCAATGCATGTATCATAAATTTTAACTGTATGTGACATAATTTTATAATTTAAAAAATTTATATACTTAGATAAGGTCGTATTAGTATAAATAATTTTATAAGTCAATTAGAATAAGTAATTTATAACGAACGTAATAATCTTTGCAATTGTTGAATAGCTAATCTACCAATATTAAAAAGTGCCCAAGATGCGGCAATAAGAACAGGCGTAGCAATTACTAATAAACGAGTATCCATAATTAAAAATTCTTAAAAAATAATAGAAAATAATAGTCATGTGTAACTATATGGTATAATTATATATAAAAACTTTGGCATCGAGCTATTTTCCCAATAGATGTCTCTTTTAGTATTTTCACTGATTTATAATGTTTCACAACTGAATTCGAGATGGATCAGTGTGGTTCCATATACACTAAGACACCAAAGCAAAAATTTATCAATTTGCAATTTTATATTAGACTACTTTTTTTAATTATTTTATAATTATTTATAGACTGTCTTTCTAGAAAGACAGTCTATAAATAATTATAAAAATTCAAGTCTTCGGCCTGTTAGCATATCTCAGCTCATATATTACTACATTTACACTTGATACCTAATAAACGGTTAGTCTTACCGTGGCCTTATTCTTACATATGATAAGAATATTAATCTTAAGGTCAGCTTCCCACTTAGATGCTTTCAGCGGTTATCTATTCCATACATAGCTACTCAGCGTTTACTGTTGGTACAATAACTGATACACCAGAGGTATGTTCTTCTCGGTCCTCTCGTACTAGAGAAGAATCCTTTCAATATTCTAACGCCTACACCGGATATGGACCGAACTGTCTCACGACGTTCTGAACCCAGCTCGCGTACCGCTTTAATGGGCGAACAGCCCAACCCTTGGGACGTACTACCGCCCCAGGATGCGATGAGCCGACATCGAGGTGCCAAACCTCCCCGTCGATGTGAACTCTTGGGGGAGATCAGCCTGTTATCCCTAGAGTAAC
>NZ_JAAHIE010000169.1:0-13367 GCF_010671945.1 Moorena sp. SIO4E2 | reverse complement strand
AAGATGGCCTTCCTTTGATGAAACGACTAATTCAAGCTCGTTGCTCTATTACTGCTCCTCCTACTCTTCCGATACCTCTCTAAACCTGACCAAACGTCTTTCCAAAAGAGCCACACCCAAATCTTTTCTGGAAGTTCAATAGTCCGATGCGCTTCCAACTATATTGTTTCTAGACCCGATGATGGGTCTTTTTTTTGTAATGACTAGCCCGGCGGTTGGATCTGTCTTTTCGATGGCTGCGTTCGCGTAGCGTGGCCTAAAGGCCAATCGCACACCCTTTCCTCATCTCTACATTCCCTGGGTTTCTTGTTCAGGTACAGCTGCGATCGCAAACCCAAACCCCATCTCTACATGCCCAGCTCATCCCGTTGGTAATGTCTTAGTCATTATCGGGTAGTGGTTCTTCTGTTGTTGGAGTCTTGTAAGTGGGTAGAGACCGGATAAATTCCCTGATCAGTTCTGTTTTACCCCTGTGATACTGTTTACAATACTCCTCTAGTGCCTCAAATTCATGCTCTGGAAGTTTGAGGCTCATATTTTTTATTTTTGGCCTTGTCATGGATGCGTTTATAGTGTAATGTTTAAATAACGCTTATGACATTACCCAGTAAAGCTCATGACGTTACCAGAAACAGATAGTGTGATGGGAGTGAATGGTGCTCACTCCCATCACAACCGTGGTAGGAGAGGAACTCCTACCTGTTCTTTACAAGCTGCTTCTAGTTTATCTGAAAGGTTGTTCGCGTAGCGTGGCCTATTGGCCAAGGTTGTTGAAGGTTGTTCGGCGTAGCGTGGCCAATAGGCCAAGGTTGAATTCACTTCTGCCTTCTGCCCTCTGCCTTGTTTTCCCCAAAGTATAAGTATTCAACGTCTTAAACTATCCTTATGTTGCTATTAGCTAAATTATTTACCATTCTAACTTTTTAAATGTAACTAATTATTACAATATCGAAAATTTATCTCGATTTTTTTGAATTTCCACTTGACAACAACCATAGCCACTATTTATAATATAATCATGGCTAAAAGAGCCGCGCTTCTTGCTTGAGCGGGCACAAGCGCGGCTCTCTACCAAACTACAGTTTAGGTAACTCTATCATAATGGCAAAGAAACAATCCTTTCATCATCCCATCGATTATCACGAAGCGATGGAGCGTCTTGAGCAGCTTGGACAACAGAGGGAACCGAAGCAGGAAAATTTGTATCCCTATCCCATCAAGGAGCGATGCAGCGCGGTCTTGGGGGTTTCCCCCATGAGCGACTGCATCAAGAAGCGAGAGCAAATACTAATCCGACTGTATAGTTACTACCAATTGGGCATGACACCGCAGCGTTTTTACCAAAAGTGGGACTTAACCCAGGAAGATCTAGCTTTGATCTGCTCTTGTTCCGCTCACACTGTTAATGGCTGGTTTAATACTAGTCGTCGCTGTTACCCTCCGACTCCTGTTCACTTGCAACCTCTGGCGATTATGGATTTTTTGTTGGAGGATTTTGAGACTATTCCGAGGGAGTTATTGGATCGATTGTGCTTGAAGGAGGAGAGAATGGTGAATTAAGAATGTAGAATGTAGAATGTAGAATGTAGAATTAAGAATGTAGAATTAAGAATGTAGAATGTAGAATGCAGAATGTAGAATGTAGAATTAAGAAGGCAGAAGTCAGAAGTCAGAAGTCAGAAGGCAGAATTCCCAATTCTAAATTCTAAATTCCCAATTCTTAATTCTAAATTCCCAATTCTAAATTCTAAATTCTACATTCTTATCTTGATTCAGCAATGCGCAATCACTTAGTAAAGCACTGCACTTGGTCCTTCAGAAATACCAGTCTTGGGTACTTCTTCGTCTCCAACCCATTCAGAACCATCAAACACATTACACCACATCCATCCACTGTCATCTCGCCCTTGATGTAACAGGTAAATTTGGTCATTATATACGACTGCTGATGGTCCAGCAGTTATCCCAGTTTTATGTATCTTGTGATCTCCAGCCCACTCATTGCCATCGAAGATATTACACCAGACCCAACCGTTATCACCTCTGCCCTCGTGAAACACGTATATTTGACCGTTGTAGACTAATGCATCTGGATCATCGGTTAAACCTGTGCCCCGTACCTCTTTATCTCCAGCCCACTCATTGCCATCAAAAACGTTATACCAGAGCCAGCCACTATCCCCTCGTCCTTGGTGGAACACATAGAGGAGGTCATTGTATACTACTGCTGATGGACTAGACGTAATTCCGGTCTTAGGAACTTCTTGATCTCCAGCCCACTCATTGCCATCAAAAACGTTATACCAGAGCCAACCACTATCTCCTCGTCCTTGGTGGAATACATAGAGAAGGTCATTGTATACTACTGCTGATGGGCCAGCAGTTATACCAGTCTTACCAATTTCTTGATCTCCAGCCCAGTCATTGCCATCAAAAACGTTATACCAGAGCCAACCACTATCTCCCCGTCCTTGGTGGAACACATAGAGAAGGTCATTGTATACTACTGCTGATGGATCTCCTGTCATCCCAGTTTTAGGAACTTGTTGGTCTCCAACCCATTCATTGCCATCAAAAACGTTATACCAGAGCCAGCCACTATCTCCTCGCCCCTGATGAAATACGTAGATGTTGCTCATTGTTAGTTCCCTAATTTGTCTCTAGTTAATCATAGTAATACTACCTAGGGGGGTGACATGTTTTTTGGGTAATAATTTCAGTCTATAAGTTACAAAAAGATACATTCTGTTAGGCTAAAGGGGGGTAAGGATAGGAGGGTTTATTTACCGGAAAGTGCGTTCGCGGAGCGGCTCTGAAGAGCATCGCTTTTGTAAATGATTGGTTGACCACAAGAGGCAATCAACCAGGGGCGCTGTTGTGCCCCATACGCAAAGGGGGGCAGATACAGTACAGAAAAATGACCCCCCAGGCCGTGTTGTTGATTTTGCAGAAACGAGCTAAACAGGCTGGGGTCGAGTCCTTTAGTCCCCATGATTTTCCCAGGACCTTTTGCTCTGATTTGCTTGATGCTGGGATTGATATTGTGACGGTACAAAAGTTAGCTGGCCATGCTTCCCCTGTGACTACCGCTAAGTATGATAGACGGGGTGAGGAGGTTAAGCGTAGGGCGGTGCAGAAGTTGGGATTTTAGGAGGGGGGTTTTTGGTTTGAGTGCTGGATGAATGGAAAATCAGCCGCTAAAGCCTAAAATTCAGCCTGTTACCGCAGTTTTGGGAGAGACAGGAAATTAGCCTTCGCCTAGCTTTTGGAAATCATGATTTGTTTGAAATCCTTGCTGGATACAGCTATCGTTTTGTTCAATATTATTAGTTGACTAACACGAAATGAGTACGGATATTCAGCATCGATGCGGACTGGATGCGATTGTGTTTATAAATAGCTGACTGTTATTTTAATGCCGTTAACGGTTCTTACCGGAGATTCAAGTTCACATTTTCTTTCCATGGGAATTGGTAGCGTTATCGTAAATGGCTTTTTCGATGCCCCTTAGTTGAGCGCTAAATGCTGACATAATTGCTAGATTCGTCTTAACTAGGTTTTATCTTCAACTGGCTTAGAAAGCTCACATTCTACTGTTATTTTAAGATTACTTTTAGCCGTCCCCTTGGTGACATAAGGAATCCCCGCCTCTCCCCCTAATTCAATCCCAAATTCTAAGGTAACTTTTTTAACGTTAGGTATTGGCTTTTTCTTGAAGGCATTTAAACCAATAATAGTGTAAGCCCGGATCGTCCCTTCAATGAGTTGAGCGTGCTGTATTATTTGCTGTCGTAGCCTTTCAGGAGAACTCATGCCCTTGTCAGTAAGGGCTTCTTCTTCCTCTTCCTCTTCGTCTTGGTTATCTGGGCTGCTTACCGTAGGAATGTCTAAATCTTCTGTAGCTTCAACATAAATAATTGTGCCATCCTCTAGCTGAATTGGCGTTAATTGTGTCATAATATAATATTTACTAAACTATTTCCCAGCAAGACTGATAACATAATTGTATTCCTCTTAATCACCTATTTATCTAAAGAAAGCTGGTTTTTATGAGTCGGAATGCCTTAGTAATAGGAATTAGTACCTACAGCTATGAACGCCTCAATAATTTAACGGCACCTGGGCAGGATGCAGAAGCTGTAGCCCAATTACTAGAGAAGTATGGAGACTTTAAGGTAACACGACTTCCGGCGGTTAAGGATAAACATAATAATACCATTCGCGTTGGTAAAAAAACCAAAGTCACTCTGACTCAGTTAGAAGACGCCATAGTACAATTGTTCAAACCAAATGGGAAACCCCCAGATACAGCGCTACTCTATTTTTCTGGGCATGGTTTACGAAAAAGCAAAGGCATACAAGAAGGGTTTTTGGCAACTAGTGATGTTAACCCAGACATGGGTTCTTGGGGTTTATCCTTACAATGGCTACGGCGACTGTTACAAGACAGTGAAGTAAGGCAGCAGATTATTATTTTAGATTGCTGTTATGCCGGAGAAGTGCTAAATGTAGCAGAAGCAGACCCCGGAGAGCGTGGTAAAGGCAGAGACCGGTGTTTTATTGCTGCTTCTCGTGCCTTTGAACTCGCCTATGAGGAAATTGGTAGTAATCATAGTGTTCTCACCTCAGCACTGATCCTAGGATTGGAACCAAGCCAAGAGCGATGGGTAACTAACTATACCTTAGTTGATTTACTAACTCAACAACGGAATGCTTTTCCCCAGCGTCCTATTTTTAGTAATTCTGGTGAACCGATTAATCTGACTCGCAGGTGGACAGCAGCAACAAAACAGTCAGCTGCATCAGCAAAAAGTATCTGTCCTTATAAGGGTTTGGCTTATTTTGATTGTACGGAAGAAGATGCCAGGTATTTCTACGGTCGTACTGCCTTAACAGACCAATTGTTGGAAAAGGTGCGTGTTGGTAATTTTCTCGCTGTCTTGGGAGCGTCTGGTAGTGGGAAATCCAGTGTAGTTAGGGCGGGATTATTGTATCAGTTACAACTGGGACAAAGGTTATCTGGTAGTGAAAGTTGGCAGATAAAAATCTTTCAACCCGGTGAACACCCCCTCAATTCTTTAGCACTAACCTTTGTAGATTCTGGGTTATCTGATATCGAACGGGCAAATCAATTAGCTCAAGCCGAGGATTTGATCCAAAAGGGTTCTGAAGGGTTGAGACAATTAATCGCTGTGACCGATACCCAGCGGCTAATACTGGTAGTTGATCAGTTTGAAGAAGCCTTTACCTTGTGTCAGTATAGCTCAGAAAGGCAGCAGTTTTTTGAATGCTTATTAGGAGCTTTACCTAAAACCGGGGATAAACTCTGCTTGGTATTGACAATGCGGGCAGACTTTTTTGGTAAATGTCTTGAACAGGACTATAGCGGATTGGCACAACAGATTCAAGAACATGGAATTGCTGTGATGCCCATGTCACCAGAGGAGTTAAAACAGGCAATTGCAGAACCAGCCAAACAGGTAGATTTGGAGATAGAGCCAGAACTGGTGAAAGAAATACTGACAGATGTAGCGGATGCACCAGGATATCTGCCATTACTGCAATATACCCTGACACGACTGTGGGAAGAAAGCACTGATAACTGTTTGCGGCTCAACACCTATGTCAAATTGGGTGGTGTGATGGGTACTTTGCGTCAACGGGCGACTGAAGTGTATGAACTATTTTCTGAACAAGAACAAACAGCAGTACGGCATATTTTTCTAGCACTGACTCAGTTGGGAGAAGGGACAGAAGATACTCGCAGACGAGTATTTAAACCAAATTTAGTAAATCAGCGCTACAGCGAAGAACTTATTGATACCGTAGTTCAGAAATTGGCCGATGAAAAGCTAGTTGTTACCACTGAAATGGTAGGTAAAGGAGAAGGAACAAAGACAGTAGCAGTGGTGGATGTGGCTCATGAAGCCTTGATTCGTCATTGGAGTCTGTTGCGGAGTTGGATAAGTGAAAACCGGGATGGGATGAGAATAGCCCGTAAGATTGAGGCGGCGGCTGAAGAGTGGAAAAGGGAAGTAAAATTGCCGGATTATCTGCTTACGGGTGCAAAATTGACGGAAGCGGAGAATTATTTGGAGAATTATTTTGAATTAGGTTTGCTTTCTGTGTTGGGTAAGGAGTTTATTGGTCACAGTATTCAGCAGCGTAATAGAAATAAATGGGTAAGGGTTGGGTTATTTGCTTTTGTTATAGGTGTGGTAGCAATAAGCTTAATTGTATCGATTTATTTTGGTTTAAAATTTCGTAAACAGGCAATTAATGCAAAATTACAAGCAGAAGCTACCAAGATTAAGTATTCTCTATCAGTCAAACCAACCACAGAAGAATTGATAAAAGCTATTGAAACAACAGCTGATAGTCTATCTGAGAAAAAAAACTTAAAACCAACAGTAATTAATGAAGTTAATTATAGCTTATTGGCAGCTTTAGATAAGGTTAGAGAAAGGAATCTTTTACAAGGTCATACAAGTTCTGTCAGAGATATCGCTTTTAGTCCAGATGGCAATAAGATACTCAGTGGCAGTAGGGACAAAACAGTGCGTTTGTGGGACACAGAAAGCGGTAAACTAATCCATACATTAGAAGGTCATACAAGTTCTGTCAGAGATATCGCTTTTAGTCCAGATGGCAATAAAATACTCAGTGGCAGTAGGGACAGAACAGTGCGTTTGTGGGACACAGAAAGCGGTAAACTAATCCATACATTAGAAGGTCATACAAGTACTGTCTATGCGATCGCTTTTAGTCCAGATGGCAATAAGATACTCAGTGGCAGTAGGGACAGAACAGTGCGTTTGTGGGACACAGAAAGCGGTAAACTAATCCATACATTAGAAGGTCATAAAGATTCTGTCAATGCGATCGCTTTTAGTTCAGATGGCAATAAGATACTCAGTGGCAGTAGAGACAAAACAGTGCGTTTGTGGGACACAGAAACCGGCAAACTAATCCATACATTAGAAGGTCATACAAGTTCTGTCAGAGATATCGTTTTTAGTCCAGATGGCAATAAGATACTCAGTGGCAGTAGGGACAAAACAGTGCGTTTGTGGGACACAGAAACTGGTAAACTAATCCATACATTAGAAGGTCATACTAGTACTGTCAGAGATATCGCTTTTAGCCAAGATGGCAATAAGATTATCAGTGGCAGTAGTGACAACACAGTGCATTTGTGGGACACAGACACCGGTAAACTAATCCATACATTAGAAGGTCATAAAGATTCTGTCTATGCGATCGCTTTTAGTCGAGATGGCAATAAGATACTCAGTGGCAGTAGGGACAACACAGTGCGTTTGTGGGACACAGAAACTGGTAAACTAATCCATACATTAGAAGGTCATGAAGATTCTGTATATGCGATCGCTTTTAGTCGAGATGGCAATAAGATTATCAGTGGCAGTAGGGACAACAGAGTGCGTTTGTGGGACACAGAAACCGGTCAACCTCTCCATACATTAGAAGGTCATACTAGTTATGTCACAGATATCGCTTTTAGCCCAGATGGCAAAAAGATACTCAGTGGCAGTAATGACAACACAGTGCGTTTGTGGGACACAGACACCGGTAAACTAATCCATACATTAGAAGGTCATAAAGATTCTGTCGATGCGATCGCTTTTAGTCCAGATGGCAATAAGATACTCAGTGGCAGTAGAGACAAAACAGTGCGTTTGTGGGACACAGAAACCGGTCAAATAATCCATACATTAGAAGGTCATACACGTTCTGTCTTAGATATCGCCTTTAGCCAAGATGGCAATAAGATACTCAGTGGCAGTAGGGACAAAACAGTGCGTTGGTGGGACACAGAAACCGGTAAACTAATCCATACATTAGAAGGTCATACAGCTGATGTCAGTGCGATCGCTTTTAGTCCAGATGGCAAACATATTATCAGTGGTAGTGGCGACGGCACAGTGCGGTTGTGGGATACAGAAACCGGTAAACTAATCCATACATTAGAAGGTCATAAAGATTCTGTCGATGCGATCGCTTTTAGTCCAAATGGCAATAAGATACTCAGTGGTAGTGACGACGGCACAGTGCGGTTGTGGGATACAGAAACCGGTCAAATAATCCATACATTAGAAGGTCATACAAGTACTGTCTATACGATCGCCTTTAGTCCAGATGGCAATAAGATACTCAGTGGCAGTTGGGACAACACAGTGCGTTTGTGGAACACAGAAACCGGTAAACTAATCCATACATTAGAAGGTCATACACGTTCTGTCTTAGATATCGCCTTTAGCCAAGATGGCAATAAGATACTCAGTGGCAGTTGGGACAACACAGTGCGTTGGTGGGACACCGAATCCGGTCAATTGCTCCATACATTAGAAGGTCATACAGCTGATGTCAATGCGATCGCTTTTAGTCCAGATGGCAAACAGATTATCAGTGGCAGTGGCGACGGAACAGTGCGTTTGTGGCGGGGTGGAAATTGGAAAGATTGGTTAAAAGAGGGATGTGATCAGCTGCAATTTCATCCTTACCTCGTTGCGCCTCACCATAATCAAGATAATAAAGAAGATAATAAAGCAGGAGAAGCCTGTCTCAAGTATGCCGATTGGGAAGATAAAACCAAAGCAGAATTTCTGGTGAGACAAGGTAGGGCTTTTGTTTTACAAAAAGAGCCAAATGTCAAGGCTGCTGTTAAAAAATTTAAAAAAGCGCAAAAACACAATCCTGATATAGACCTCAATCCAGATACAGAGGAAATCGACAAAGACCCCAAAACGGTAGCGTACTTGTTAACCGCACAAGCTAAAGTGAGTCAGGGAGGAGAACTAGCAGGAAAGGGAAAAATAGAGGAGGCTATTTCTGTCTATTCTGAAGCACAAACACTCAATCCTGACATCGACCTCAATCCAGATACAGAAGAAATAGATAAAGACCCCAAAACAGTAGCGCAACAGTTAGCCCCAGACTAGAAATAATCACATGCCTGTCCACAGAAGAATGAAGTAGGTGCTTAAGCCATCGCCTCATCGGGGGTACCTACCAACCAAATATATTACCATTAGAGCCGAAATCTTGGATAGATTATCGGCTTTTTGCGTTGTTTATAATACTTATTACATCATTTATAATACTTCTAACTGGGGTTACCGGAACTTACAGATTCTTCCAAATTCTAATCGAATGAAAATTTTGAATTAAGAATGGAGAATTATATTCTTAATTCAAAAACGATTCTGGTTTGCGATCGCACTTCGCCTGGGAGCATGTCACCTTTGTAATTAGGTAAATAGATCCCCCCTAGCCCCCCTTAAAAAAGGGGGGAATTAGATTCAAAAGTCCCCCTTATTAAGGGGGATTTAGGGGGATCTAAATCAGGGATTAACAAAATTGACATGCTCCGCTTTGCCTTGGCCTGGTGTTGCGATCGCGATTATTTTCATGACTGGCTTATATCATGTCTTAGCGCAGCATGAAACACATTTTAATTAGGTTAGAAAGGATAATAATAGAATTGTTAAACACCGATAATATGACGCCATTGGCTGCTTTCTACCATAGCCTCTGGATTGGATAAGCATCAAAAACAGAATCTATACTCAACAAAGGCATCTGTTCCACAACAGCTTGAGCGATCAGAAGTCGGTCAAAAGGATCGCGATGCTGTAATGGTAAACTTGCTAATGCATAGATATGATCTAACTCAATCGGTAAAAAGTACAAATCATTTGTCTGCTGCTGTCTTTCCAACACCTCAGCCAGGGTAAAGTTAAATGATAGTTTGTTAAGTTGGAGTTTGATTTGCATTTCCCAGACACTAACCAAACTCAAGAACAATTCGTTTTGCCTATCAGCCAGTAAACTTTTAACCTGTTCCGATAACTTTCTTTGACTTACCGTCAACCAGATAAACGTATGAGTATCCAATAGCAGTTTCATTATTAACCTGCCTGAGACTGATCTGACAATGGATCGTTCTCACCGAACCAAAATTCATCAGATAGAGGCTCGTTGAAATCATCACTGATCCATCCTTGTCCTTCCAGCAACCCTAAAATCCGAGGAGCCTGAGATTGACTGGGCTCAGATTCAACATACTTAAGAGCCAGAAACTCCACAAACTCAAACACCATCTGCTGTTGCTGTGCTGGTAATGCCTGCAAGCTTCTCAGAAATTCTTGAGGTAAACCTATCGTCTGGTGATTCATCACTACCCTTTCATCAAACACTTATTATTTTGGGCGTTGCTGAATTGAAGTATGAATGGGCGATTGTTTGGTTTTGGTAAAGCCCCCTAAATCCCCCGAGCGAGCAATCCCTCGCTCGGGGGACTTTTAGAGTTTTGTTCCCCCGCCGGTGCGCTTTCCGTTGGCGAATTAAATTCGCCACGGGTCGCACCGCAAAATTGGGGGGCTAGGGCGTGTTTTCAAAGTTTTCCGCAAGATTATGATCCCCCCCAGCCCCCCTTGAAAAAGGGGGGAGCCATACTCAAATTCCCCCTTTTTTAAGGGGGATTTAGGGGGATCTCCGAGTTTGAAGACACGCCCTAGGGGGGCACAATCATACCCAGAATCACCAACGCCTTATTTTGCTTGGATAGAACTTATCCAATCTTATCTATTCTTGGGCACAATGTCTTGATGCAGCGCAGTCATCGGTAATTGCTATGATAAAATATCTTTCCAATAGCTGGTAAGTGAGGAGGGTGGCTATTGCAACAACTATTACGTATTTCTAGACTAATTGATAGCTTCAACGAGAGAATTGGTCGCTTAACCTACTGGATTTTGCCACTGATGATCCTGATTGGTGTGTGGAATGTCGTTGGTCGCTACTTGGGACGTTTTATAGGAGAAAACTTGAGTTCTAATGGGTTTATCGAAACTCAGTGGTACTTATTTGACTTAGTATTCCTGTTGGGGGCGGCTTACACTCTCAAGCATAATGGCCATGTGCGAGTGGATGTTTTTTATAAGAGTTTGAAGCCAAAGGCTCAAGCGATCGCTAATTTAATTGGGACATTATTGTTCTTAATTCCGTTCTGCATCATGGTAATTTATTTTTCTTGGGGAGCAATTGTTAATTCCTGGACGATTCAAGAAATGTCACCAGATCCAGGAGGGTTACCCCGTTACCCAATTAAATCCATGATTATTGTCAGCTTTGGGTTGCTGATTCTTCAAGGAATCTCAGAAGCCATCAAAAACTGGGCAATTTTTGCTGGATATTTGGCACCCCAGGAGGAGGAATAAAACCATGGGTTATGACTGGTTAGGTCCGGCCATGTTTGGCGGTGCCTTGGTATTACTTTCCATCGGCTACCCGGTGGCCTTCTCCCTAGGTGGGGTGGCAATTTTGTTTGCCATCGTGGGAGTGAGTTTGGGTATCTTTGACCCGATATTCCTGACCGCTATGCCCCAGCGGATTTTCGGCATCATGGGCAACTACACTCTCCTAGCAGTGCCCTACTTTATTTTTATGGGTTCGATGCTAGAAAAATCTGGCATTGCTGAGCAGCTGTTGGAAACCATGGGCATTCTGTTTGGACGGCTGCGAGGGGGATTGGCCTTAGCGGTGGTGATTGTGGGGGCGTTGCTGGCGGCATCTACTGGAGTCGTTGCCGCAACAGTAGTAGCCATGGGACTGATTTCCCTACCAATAATGTTGCGCTACGGTTATAATAAAGAACTAGCCACTGGCGTAATCGTGGCATCCGGGACATTAGGACAGATTATCCCCCCTAGTGTAGTCCTAGTAGTATTAGCAGATCAGTTAGGAATTTCCGTAGGAGACCTGTTTATCGGTTCCGTGATTCCTGGTTTAATGATGGCTGGGGCGTTTGCCATTCATGTGATCATTGTAGCATGGCTCAAGCCAGACGCAGCACCAGCCCTACCCCTAGAAGTGCGAGATATTAGTGGCAAAGCTTTGGGAAAGCGGGTGATCCAATCAATGGTACCGCCATTATTGTTAATTCTATTAGTATTGGGCAGTATCTTTTTTGGGATTGCCACTCCAACGGAAGCAGGGGCTGTGGGTTGCCTGGGCGCAATAGTATTGGCTGGTGTGAATGGTCAGTTGAATTTGGCATCCCTGCGACAGAGCTCTGATGCCACGATGCGGATTACCAGCATGGTGATATTTATATTGCTGGGTTCAACAGCATTTAGTTTAGTGTTTCGTGGCTTGAATGGCGATCGCGTCATGGAAGCGATGCTGTTAAACCTTCCCGGCGGTTACATTGGCTTCCTAATAGTCAGTATGTTAACGATTTTCCTACTAGGCTTCTTTATAGACTTTTTTGAGATTGCCTTTATTGTAGTACCGCTGTTTGCTCCAGTCGCCCAACAGCTTAACCTTGATTTGGTCTGGTACGGGGTAATTATCGGAGCCAATCTCCAAGCCTCATTTCTGACACCACCCTTTGGCTTTGCTCTGTTTTATTTACGGGGTGTCGCCCCACCAGAAGTGAAAACCATGGAAATTTACCGAGGTGCGATTCCCTTTATCCTGTTGCAACTGCTGGTGTTAGTGTTGATTATTGCCTTTCCTGGTATAGTCAGTTTCTTGCCATCTTTGAGTACTTGATATCAAGTCCGGTTGAATACCCATAATAAAAGATGTAGGGTGGGCAGTGCAGCAGACAGATCATCAAGCTTGCAAACCGCGTTGGTAGGCACTGCCCACCCTACGATTAATCACTGTTTGACTGAGTTCATGTAGGGTGGGCAGTGCAGCAGACAGATCATCAAGCTTGCAAACCGCGTTGGTAGGCACTGCCCACCCTACGATTAATCACAATGGTGCTGAGGGTCAGTTGATGTAGGGTGGGCAGTGCAGCAGACAGATCATCAAGCTTGCAAACCGCGTTGGTAGGCACTGCCCACCCTACGATTAATCACTGTTACAATTCCCAGTCGGGAGTAGTTGATGTAGGGTGGGCAGTGCAGCAGACAGATCATCAAGCTTGCAAACCGCGTTGGTAGGCACTGCCCACCCTAGGATTAATCACTGTTACAATTCCCAGTCGGGAGTAGTTGATGTAGGGTGGGCAGTGCAGCAGACAGATCATCAAGCTTGCAAACCGCGTTGGTAGGCACTGCCCACCCTAGGATTAATCACTGTTACAATTCCCAGTCGGGAGTAGTTGATGTAGGGTGGGCAGTGCAGCAGACAGATCATCAAGCTTGCAAACCGCGTTGGTAGGCACTGCCCACCCTACGATTAATCACAATGGTGCTGAGGGTCAGTTGATGTAGGGTGGGCAGTGCAGCAGACAGATCATCAAGCTTGCAAACCGCGTTGGTAGGCACTGCCCACCCTACGATTAATCACTGTTTGACTGAGTTCATGTAGGGTGGGCAGTGCAGCAGACAGAT
>NZ_JAAHIE010000168.1:0-13430 GCF_010671945.1 Moorena sp. SIO4E2 | reverse complement strand
AACACTGATGGTCTATAGATAAATCAGCAGCTAAGATCGATGAATTAACAGATCAGATGTTATAGGAGATGACAATGTCTGTACCTACCCGTACTCCTTTACCAATTATCCTAATTCGTGGGTTTGGCGGTCTCAATATTCAAGAGGAACAGCGCTTAACCTACCAGGGCTTTAACCAAGGCACCGTCTATGAACACAAAAAGGGAACAAATGAGATTTATGAAGGATTAATTCTGAGTTTCCTCAAGTCAGACTGGCAATACCAGGATGCCAGTAACGTCGTGACCTTTAGTAGTCGGGAAATTGAAGATGAACCAACCCTGCCTCGGAAACTAAAGTCTTTGCAGCAAATGCTCCAGGATGGCAAACCCCTGCCATCATCACTTCAGTGGTTAAAGGATAATGGTATTTTCGATAAATTTAAGCGCCTCAAAGAAGAAACCTATACTTTAAACTATCCAGACAAAACTGAACAAAAAAGATATTTTTCAGGGGATAAAGTAGTCATAAACCCAGAGATGTCAGAATACTTTTTGGAGTCTATCAAAGAGCCTTGGCGCTCTATTTGGGTATTTCGCTACTATGACCTAAAAGAGCGTAAATTTGACACCTATGGTAATGCCTTGGTGCGTCTGATCTACTTAATTCGTGAACTAACCGCGAATCAAGCAGGTGTTAAACCTAAGGTTAACATCATCGCCCATTCTATGGGTGGGTTAATCGCTCGCGAAGCAGTTCAAGTCACCTATCCCAGCCTTGGTCTTAAGGCTGAAGACTACATCAATAAAATTATCACTTTGGGCACTCCTCACCAAGGCATTACCTTCCAAATCTTAGAAGATTGGCTGGGTTTTGGGGGAGAACTAGGAGCTCAAGAAGAATTAGAGCGCTTTAATCTCAAAAATCAAAGTAAGCTCAACAACCCCTATTCGTTCCAAAATTTTGAGAAACACTTTCCCTTAGAACGACTTTTAACTATTGTTGGCACCAACTATAAGTCTTACAATTTGCGACAAGCCTCCTTTCTCAACCGCGTTTTCTCCCCGAGATATGAGTTTGGTTCTAACTATAACCGTAGTGATGGCTTAGTTAAGCAATTCTCTGCCCAAATTCCTGGGGCACCCCGTACCTTTATCCACAAATCCCACGGTGGTTTCGACTCCGTGATTACTTCCCGAGAAGCATTTGAAGTAGCAACGCGCTTTTTCTTTGGGAATGTGCGATCGCGTTTACGTTTTGTCAACGGCCAAATCACTCGGGGTAAGGATTGGTTTGGCAAAAGTGAGTTCTTTCTGGGAGTATCCATTAAACCCCGTCTGGTGGATTTTGAACTGTTCCACCAGAGTGAGGCTGCGGAAAACTGCTATGGTCCGTTTATTAAAGAGGATTTGACCGACGAAAAGCCAGCATTTCCTTGGGCAGATGGCAAAAATCTGATCTGGGAAGGGTACTTGAATACCATATCGATTCTAGAGGATGAGAGCATCCCAGCCCAAGAGAAAGACATGGTCTTACGGCTGGACTTTTACGTCGGTGAGCGGGATTTGTTAGGTCTTGGTTTCTCTGACAATGTCATCTTCCGCAAACAATACTATATTCGGGTTCTGATTGCCAAGACACCCATAGAACTCTACCTCCATAGCGATGAAAAATTTTCTCAGCCAGATTTTACCGCCAATCCCGCTGATAAGATGAAAGAAGTGGATGGTGCCTGGGAATTTCAAGTGCAAGACACTGGATTTGAAGGAACCTTCCAGATCGAAATTGATTGTCTTCCTGAACAGGGACATCCAGAACCGTTCCTTTCCGGGATAGAGTAATGGGTAATGGTTAATTAGTAATGGGTAATGGGTAATTGGTAGTTGATGATTACCGATTACCGATTACCCTGACCCAAAAATCCAGCCACTATTTGGTAAGTGATTGTAAGCTATCAGCGTGTCGCGTATCAGCTTATGCGCTACTTGAGGTGCTACTTGAGGTAGTTATGGGCTATGGGCAAGCTACACCGAACAGCTTTTGAATAAAACCGGTAAGCATTGGTTTAATCTCTGTTACGGAAAGCTGACGGCTGACCACTGACGGCTGAATGCTTACAAGTAATTAACCGGAATTGTAAATAGATTGATACTAGATTTAACCAATGGCTTCATCAAAATCAAAACGCAATGCTTCTGACTCCAAAACCTCTGGCAATCGAACTGTCTACCAGGAATTTGGCACTAGCAACGACGCTGCAGTGGAACGACCGATTCAGGAACTTCCCCCAAATCAGCAAGATTTGCGGGTACAGGCATCACGGAAGGGACGTAAGGGAAAAACCGTTACAGTAATTAGTGGATTTCAATCATCACCAGAAACCTTAACCAAGTTACTTAAACAGCTGAAAGGCCAATGTGGTAGTGGTGGTACAGTTAAAGATAATACTATTGAAATTCAAGGAAATCATACTGATAAACTAGTGCAAATAATGATTAAACTGGGCTACAAAGCTAAAGTTAGTGGTGGTTAATGGTATAAGATAAAATAAACCTGGATGTTTAAACACGGATAAACGGATAACCTAATCTTAGGTTATCCGTTTGAATTACTAATTTTAATGACTAAATTTAAATTACTAGTTTGGTAATCCTTAAAACATCGTGATCGGAACGAAGATAGGGAACTGAGGTACTTCTGAATCCAGTAACAAAGGGTCGATGATACAACTTCCAATAAATGGGACTCAGGTCATGAGCGATCGCTTTTAGGGCTTTGAGTTCTTCTGCTAGTTCCGCTGCCAGTTCATTAATCCGTTCAGCGTGGTCATAAGCTTGTTGTGTGGCTTGTTCTATTTGGTCTTCCAGGGTTAGGGGTTGACTGATGGTAAGTGCTGGCTGTAACTGCTGCTGTTTTTGTTCCAACTGGGCTTCTAAGGCTGCGATCGCATTATCGATTCCTAGTATCTCTACCGAGCGTTGGGCGTTTTCACTGGCTTGACGACGGTAGGCTTGAGCGATCGCTTCTGGAGACTGGTCTTCTAAGATAATTTCCTGGCGGGTTAGGGTATCACGTTCAGCACGTAGTGCGGCAATGCTCTGGCGAATTGCGTCAATTTCTGAGTTTATTTGCTCCATTTTTGCCTTTAGCTATGAGTTTTATACTCTTTTTATATTGAACAGTCAACAGCCCCATCCACAAGGGGATGGGGCTTGTCACTAACAGGACTTACGCCATAACTATACCAGTAAGGTGCGTTAATAACGCACTCTACTATAGGGTTTGTATTTGAGATGTAAACCTAGGAGGTCTTGTTTTTTTGTCAAATAAAACTCCGGAGCTCTTGCCCCTCTTGGTTTTTCTCTAACTTCTGGTAATCTCTTGGTGTATCAATATCAATTACACCTAATGGAAAAGGAATACTACATACTTCGTTGTAGTATTTATTGATTAATTTTTTGGCACCCACGGTCTCATCTAAGGTTGCTAGTTCAGAGAAAAATATATGTTTAAACAAAACAGGTACACCTAATGTATCTGCATATTGGCAAGCAACGATGGGTTTTCCCGTATCATGATAGGCTGCCACTAAATAATTAATAATTTCAGGAGAAAGAAACGGCTGGTCACAAACAGTAATAACTGCTGCGTCTATGGTTTCAGAACAAGTGGCAAGGGATAGAATTCCCCTACGAATTGAGGAACCCATTCCCAAATTCCAATCTAGGTTTTCAACTACCGTTACAGAAGGTTGGTTAACTTCAGAATATATCTGTTGGGCATTTGCTCCTAAAACTACTACGACAGGCTTGCAGACTGAAGCCATTGCAGTCTCTATGGTATGGCGAAGCAAGCTGCATCCCTGATAGGGTAAGAGTTGTTTAGGTCTACCCATGCGGGTTGATGCACCTGCTGCTAAGATAATAATAGCAATATTTGATTCAGTTATTTTTAGCTTTGAATTGGTTATTTTCATTTCATAATTAAAATATTAAAAAGTTAAATTCAACAACCTTTATAGTTTTTAATTGGGATTTTATTGACTTGATTTCGTTTATGAATTGGTTCCATGCGGTGTTTTAAAAAGCCACCACCACGGTTTGCTAACACAGCTTGAATTTCAGCAATGATGGATAATGCGATCGCTTCTGGTGTATCTGCACCAATATCAATGCCAACAGGAGTGTGTAACTTTTGTAGCTGTATGGGTGTACATTCTACTCCTGCTGCACGTAAATCTTGCAGTAACCTGGCAGTGCGTTGCTTTGAACCCAAACAACCCAGATAGCTGATAGCAGCAGGGATTAGCACTTTCAAAATTTCTAAATCATCGAGGTAGTTATGAGTCATGACCACAGCAATGGTGTTATCATCAATACAGATTTGCTTGTCTAGAATTTCCCTGCGGGTGAGAATCACCTGATCAGCCATGATAAAACGCTCTTGAGTTACCTCACTCCCTCGACAATCAACTATAGTGACTCGCCACCCTAAGGCTTTAGCAAACTCTGCTACAGGTACACTATCACGACCTGCACCAAAAATTATTAGATGTGGCGGGGGTTTAATCAACTCGATAAAAATATCTACTTTACCGACTGCTAATTGGTATTGATGGAAACTTGAATGTTGATTTTCCAGAGCAGCTTGAGCATCTTTGAGCAAAGCAGCAGTCAAATACTCGTCTTTAATATCAGTATTTACAGTATTATTTGATTGCAGGATTAAACGCGCCCCAACCTTAACATTTACCCTACCTTCCACAGCAATAACAGTGGCAATAATACCTTGCTGCTGGTTATAGAAACATTGATGAATAAAAGCTAAGGGGTTAAGGGGATTATCTTGATTTAGAAGCTCAATAAAGACGTTTACCACACCGTTACAACCCAGCCCAAATCCCCAGATAATGTCCTCATCAGCAGTGGTATCATAAGTGATGACTATGGGTTTTCCGTCTGGCATCGAAACGCGAGTATGCTCAAATACATCATTTTCCAAACAACCACCGCTAATGGTTCCTACCATTTTACCACTTGATGTGATCAGCATTCGCGCACCAGGTTGGCGATAGGTAGAGCCTTGAGCATTGACAACAGTAGCAAGAAATACTTGTTCATTGTTGTGTTGAATTTTGGCAAATGCTGCTATAATATTATTTAGCTCTTTCATCTTGGCTGCTGGACACTCCTGTTATAGCCAAGCTTAACAATTTGGGCTCAATGATGTAAAGTAAAAATTTTCGTGGCTTTTGTGGAGATATTTGATGAATAGAATATTGTATTATCACCAGCAATCAAACTTTTCTCGTAAAATTCGCATATTGTTAGCTGAAAAAAAATTAGATTGCGAACTCAAAGAAGTTAATCTTAAGAATAAACCGTCTGAATTTATTAAAATTTCTCCCATTGGTAAAGTCCCTGTGTTTGTAGAACAAGATGGTACAGTTATTTGGGATTCTACATTAATTGCAGAGTATTTAGACGAAACCTATCCACAACCTAGTTTTTATCCAAGTAATTATCAGGCAAAGCTTGAATGTCGTAAATGGGAAGAAATCGCTGATTATTTAGGTGATAATATCATCAATTTATGGCTTTTAAATTTGACTAATAATTTAGAGGTAACTGATTATCGAACCAAATTAGAAACGTCAATTAATCGCCTTTTACCAATTTTTGATCAACAATTAGCCCAATCTCAATACTTATTAGGCAATGACACATGGACAGCAGCAGATGTAGCAGCGTTATGTTCCTTGGGTTACTACAGCCTTCGCTTGGATAAAGATTGGGGTTCGCGGTATCCTAACTTAGGAAATTGGTTCGAGAAATTACACGAGCGTGAGTCGGTCAAGTCAACTGTTCCTATGCCGTTAAATTAAGTATGAAACTACAGGCAAGCGCACAAGAAAAAACTCAAATGGGGAAGTCATCCAAACCATTTATGGAAAAAGTGGCGATTATTGGTGCTGGACTTGGAGGTTTGGCTGTTGCTATAGCACTCCGGAAATGGGGGTATGATGTCCAAGTTTACGAAAAAGCTCAAGATTTTCGGCCCGTTGGTGGTGGTTTGGGGTTGTTACCAAATGGTTTAAATTTCCTTGATGCTATTGAACCGGGGATAGTAGAAACTATCAAAAAGTCAGGTTGTGAGGTTAGGAAAAGCGTTTTAAAGAATACTCAAGGTGAAACACTTCGCACTAACCCAGCAAGCAGATTTGATGATAAATATGGTCAGCCATTGATAACTGTTTGGTGGTGGCGTTTGCAGCAAATTATGGCATCTAAGTTACCATCTGATAGTATTCATCTTAACCATCGCTGCATCGGTTTTGAACAATACGACCGTCACGTGTCAATATATTTTGATAACGGGGAAAAGGTTAGTGCAGATTTGCTAATTGGAGGCGATGGTATAAATTCTGCCATTAGAGAAGCTTTAATTGGAGACGGTAAACCCCGCTATTTAGGAAGTATGTCTTGGCGTACTGTTATCAAATGTAACCAAGAATTACTTAATCCCGGTGAACTCGGATTTGTGAAAGGTAATCAAGAATTTATGTACCTCCTAAATGTCGGTGATGGGCATATTTCCTGGCTATATCGTAAGTTATTACCAGATTGTATTGTTTCCCAAGATGCGGCTGAGGTCAAATCTCGGGTTCTCGATCAATTAGCGGACTGGGGAGAATCATTGCGATCGCTTGTGGAAGCAACACCAGCAGAGCGCATTTTGGCCGGACCAATTTGCGACCGCTTACCGCTAAAATATTGGAGTCAAGGCAGAGTTACGTTGTTGGGTGATGCGGCTCACCCAATGGCTCCTGCTATGGCACAGGGAGCCAATAGTACGTTTGAAGACGCCTATGAACTAGCATTTTGCTGTTCCCAAGCATCGAGCATTGAAGAAGCTCTGGCTACTTATGAACACCGTCGTATACCCCGTACCCAACTGATGCAAACCCGTAGCGCTTTGGGTGAAATGCGTTACTACACAACCGATAGAGAGACTGCTAATCAGCAAATCCAGGAACAGTCACAGATGAGTAGCGAAGAATATCAAGATTGGGTTTTTAACTATAAGCCTGAGGTTAAATTCGATTATAATTATTCTAGTCTCTAGAAACAGTAAATTTTATGATTATCAAAAATCCATTAAAACAAACACAATATAAATCTAGACTAGGAATGGAAGTCCTTCCAGGATGTAACTTACTGCATCTGACCGATTCACAAAGACATGAATTAAAACAATCTCTATGGGAACATGGTGTGATTGTTGTCAAAAATCAACAGCTTACTGCATCGGAGTTAGAAGAATTTGCCATAAAAACTTTTGGAAATTTGATGTTTGGAGGTAATTCTTTTTCTTTAGACCCCGATCTCCCTCCAGATATCCAGAGCCAATATACAGCTATTTTAGGTAATCCTAAAGGATTTGATCAAGAACCTCCTGAAAAGATTTATGGAGCCCGGGTGTGGCATCAAGATAAAGATGGAGTACCCAGAAGAGAAGAATTAGATATGAATGCACTGTATGTTGTCATGCTCTACACTATAAAAGTTCCTGAAGAGGGAGAAAATGGACAACCTCACACCACAGAATATTTAGACTTAGTAGAAGCTTATAACAATCTTGATCCTAGTTATCAAAAGGAATTAGAAGGAATATCAATGTATCAAATGCCACCCATGTTTGATCGTCAAAATCTTGACTGGGATGATGTTCCTAAAAAAGTCCATCCCATTGTTTCAACTCACAAAGTTACGGGTCAAAAAGGATTATATTTGGGTTCTTGGAACACAGCAATTCCTCTGGGTATGGAAGATAAACGAGAAGAAGCCAAACAATACTGGCAAGATTTGTTTCAGACTGTTTTAAAACGCACCCCTGTATATTCCCATGTTTGGGAGCCAGGAGATATTATTTTTTGGGATAACTCACAAGTAATGCACCGGGGAACTTTCTATGATTCTACCAAATACCAGCGTATTGGATTACGGTTAGGAGTTGTGGATTGTCAATGAAATAATGTATCAGCAGTTTGACAAGTCGCTCAAGGAAAAAGAGAACAGGGAAGAGATAAGAGGGCATAGGGAATAGCGATGCGCTGGATCAAGAGGTGCGACCCGTGGCGAATTTAATTCTTAATGGGTCAAGCGCACCTAACAGGGAATTAACGTCCAAGAAGACTGTACCTCATAACTGCAATAAACTCTATATGTATGTTTATGTATGGTCTCTCTATCTGCCTGTTTTCTTATCCAAAACTCAGGTCACATTAAGTTTCAAAAGCTAATTTATCACCAAAGACTTGTTGCCAATCAGTATTAAATTTTTCAACTGCCAAAGGTATAGCCGGATGTGAAACCATTTGTTCCATTAAACCTACAGGCAAAGTAATCGCACCAACTCCTGCTTGTAATACTTCTAAAACTTGACGCGAATTTTTAAAACTAGCAGGTAATAAACAACAACTTAGATTTTGTTGTTGGACAAGTTGTTGAAGTTGCTCCACAACTGTGACACCATTTCCCCCAAAAACATCAATTCGATTTACATAAGGAGCTAAATAATCTGCACCTGCTAGTGCAGCTAAAAAACCTTGTTGAACTGTATAAATTGCCGTAGCTAATAGAGGTATCTGCTTCCGATGTAACTGTTTCATTGCCACCAGACCTATTTCCGTGGCGGGAATTTTAACCACAATATCATAGGGTAAAGCTGTTATTTTCTCAGCTTCCAAGATAATTTCATCTACAGATTGACTGATAACTTGAATGTGGTAACGTACCTCATTTCCTAGTATAGGATTTACGTCTTTAAGTAGTTGATTGACACCGATGTTGGCTTGAGCCAGAATACTGGGGTTGGTTGTTATTCCTTTAATCGGTAAGCAAGAGTGAAAACGTGCTATTTGTTCAACATCGGCACTGTCTAAATATAGTTCTAACATTATTAACTCCTGATTAAACCTTTCCTGACTGAAAATGCTCCGCAGCACAGTTATGTAAGCTTTAAGGTAAACTTTTTGATATTGAACACCAGATGATGCCAAAACCATATAGTTATGATTTGAGAATAAAAGTGATTTTGGGCAACAAATTGCTTTCGCTTCTGCTGAGCTAACCTCCAAGCAAATCATAGAATTAGCCATAGCGCAAGTCCCCAGAAAGGTATAAATCGAAACCACCCAATCCTGCTGTTAACTGCCCTCAAAAGTAAAGCCTGAAAAAGGGAAAAAAGTAATAAATCTACACAGAAAGCTAATGTAAGTCGGTTCGTCATCAATTGCTCCCCAAAATAGTTCATTCTCTCGACCAAATCTCCAAACTCTGGTCGTCCCATAACCCCCCAAACTAAGGCAATGATCCCCACTATCATTCCTGTCCAACCAAATACATGAGCTAATATTCCCTTGTTCGTTTCCTCCTTTACTGGAGGAATTGGTGTATTATAGCGCAGTGCCATATAAGGGGTAACAACAGCATTGGTTCCGAACATCGCCAGACTCCAAATGAGAATCTTGGGGAGATGATTTGTCCTTCTATCGACGAGGAGTAGAGGTAAAAACATAAAAATCCAAGCTTCGGCAAAGTTGAAGAGTGCTTCTAAGCTAGGATGAACCACTGGTGCTTCTAGATAATGAATGCCTACGAGGTTCAAAAGGGGTAAAATAAAGAAAAAATTCAGAGATTCATTTACTATTTCCTCTATAGTTTCTGGTTGAATAGCCCAAGCGGGTTCCCCTGGAATAAGTTGCCCTGGCGGAGATAGCAACAGAATGTAAATATAAGCGATCGCTATTAACCCAAATACTATAGCAAGAAACCCTTGACTTTTTGGAATCCCTTGGCCTAAGGTAGAGATTTGCCTGGTACTTTTATTTTGCCGAGGTTTCAGCAGTCGCCGTATCAGCGGAGATACCAGTCGGATGATAAAGAATGCGGCCTTCCCTGGTTTTATGGGGGGTTCAACCAGATCACGGGCTAAAACTAACTTGCCAGTTACCTCAGAAAAACGATAAAAGCTAACACCTCGTCCGTTGGGAAAGGGAATGCCGTCTAACTCAACGTGCCATAGTACTCCTACTGCCAGGGGATCCCCTGTGGTGATATCGTCAATGACAAATTTTAAATCATCCGGGATACCTTGACAGGATTCTTCCAGAAGTTGTCTGACAGCTTCCTTTCCTTTGAATGGTTGGGAAAAGTTGAGATCCTCGTAAATACACTGGTCGTCTATCCACTCCATCGCAGCGTTAACATCCCTACGATTGATTGCTTCATACATGGACTGGATCAGATTATGGGCAGGTGTGGTCATGAGATTTTAGATTTTAGATTTTAAGTAAGCATTCAGGTGTAATGTTGCCGAACGCTCAAACCCATTCCAGGAGAGAGACCCCCCTGCCACTTTACGCGGTTGTCACTGCCAAACGCAAAGAGCGCTCTGCTCGATTATTATCGGGTGGAACTTGTGGGTGGCCCTTGGAAATACTACCATTGCTGGGACTTGTGCCTCAAAGACAATAGCAACAATCCCGCAGCATGACCAGCTTTTGAACTCCAGGTCTCAATTGCCTCCTTCCCTTTTTGTCAACCCCATCACCTGAATGCTTACCCTTGAGTTTAATTTACCTTAGCTGTTCATTATAATAAAATCATATTAAGTACCATAAATAAAAAGATTGAGTAATGACCTCAGAACTCAAAGATAAAAAAGCTACAAATAACTCGCAACAATGGGAAGAAGAAAAAAAATTTACATGGACTAAACAATGGTATCCCATCACTCCGATCAGCTATCTGGAACCCTCTCGTCCGACCCCTATCACTTTGCTGGGTAAAAAGCTGGTAATCTGGAGAGACAAACATCAAAACTGGGTAGCAATGGATGATACTTGTCCTCACAAATTGGCGCAGTTATCTTTAGGAAGTATAAATGAAAATGGTAACCTAATTTGTCGTCATCATGGATGGTGTTTTGATGGGACAGGAAAATGTACAACTATCCCCATGTTGAGTGATGAAAAGGCTTTAGAAACTGCTTGTAATAGTGAGCGTTCGCAAGTAACAACATATCCTACTCAAGTGCTACAAGGATTATTATGGATATGGGCAGATAATAGTCCTACTGCTTTTGAAGATTGCACTTTAAAACAGCCTGCGGTAATGGCTGAATCTCAGCTTTATAAGTCTGAGACAGATTGGTTTATGTCAGAAGTTCCTGTTGGTTACACTGTCTCTGTTGAAAGTAGTTTTGACCCTTCTCACGCCCAATTTTTACATAAAGGAATTGCTGGATTTTCTCCAGAAAGAGCGCTTCCCATACAACAGTTTGAAGTATTTGGAGAAATGTCTGCTGAGGCTGGTTTTACGTTAAAGCATTCTGGTTACAATATTTTTAACAAAGATATGGATGCGACGCGGAATTTTACCCCACCCTGTTCTAATACAACAATCTACAAATATTCCAATGGTAAATGTGCTTTATTTCAGTTATATTTTGTGCCCACAAAACCAGGTTATTGTAAACACATTGGTAAGTTTATTATGAATGATAGTCCTCCACAAAAACGTAACTTCTGGTTTGAACTACTGCCTAAATATTTACCAACAGGGTTAAAACATTCATCTAGTTATAAGTTGAGTAACCAAGATTTATCAATGATGCACTCCCAAGCTGTTAACGAATCTATAGGGAATCAAACTTGGCAAAAGTCATATTTTATGCCTTCAGTAGCTGACGTTGGCATCGTTACTTTTCGCAAATGGTTAGATGAGTTTGCCGGTGGTAAACCGGCATGGCAGGGATTAACAGAAGCACCTTTCCAAGAATTAAGTGATGAGCAATTATATGATCGCTGGCACAGACATACAAAGCATTGCCCTAGTTGTCGGCAATCTAAGCGTGTTGATAGATAAAATCAAAGATTATTGTCTAACTTTTACCGCAGTCTTGGCAATTTTAGCGTTATTACTAATACTAATTAATCTGCAGATAAGACTAGTTTTGATCCCAGTTTTGTTGGGCATATTGAGTTTAATTTGCTCCTATAAACTAGGCTCAATTCGGGAAAGATTTATCAGCAGCATTCCCAAAAAAGGTTTACCCGTGGTTGACTTATATGAAAATTAACATGATCACATAAATATGATCACATAAACATGATCACATAACATAAAAGGCGTTAAATGCAACGCCTTCCCATTCCGTGTGTCACAACAACTTATCCGGTGTAATTGGTAAATCACGGATACGTTTACCTGTAGCATGGTAAATAGCATTAGCGATCGCAGCCGATACTCCTGTAATCCCAATTTCACCCACACCCCGCACCCCTGCGGGATTGAAGTTATAGTCGGGTTCCCCCACAAATGTCACCTGAATCCGGGGAATATCTGCATGACTGGGATAATTATAGGTAGCCAGGTCGTAAACCACAGGATAGCCAATATTGGGGTCCAAATCACAGGCTTCCATCAAGGCGTGCCCAATACCCATAATTACGGCACCTCGTATCTGAGACGCTGCAGTTTTGGCATTCATTACTCGCCCAATATTCATCACAGACACCCAACGGTTGACGCGCAAGCGGGCAATGTCTTCATCTACGCTGACTTCACAAAAATGTGCCCCCCAGGATTGGAATGCCCATTTCTTGCCCTCTTCACCGGCTGCAGAAGAGGCTGTCGCTTCAAAAGCAGCTTGTCCCGACTGATGCAGGGTGGCAAAGGCTTCTTGGGCTGTTTTCGCTTTAGCTGTCTGTAAAACCTCTTCACAAGCCGCCATCACTGCTGGTACAAGGGTTGCTGTCATTTGGGAACCACCCGCCATCCCACCATTTGGGAGTAAGGAGTCTCCCATCTCCACCCGTACCTGTTCTACAGCTAGCCCCAATACCTCGGCTGCTGTACCTGCAACAATGGTATATGCACCAGTACCCATGTCATTACCACTAGTGAGGATATGGGCAGTACCATCGACTAACAACCGCACTGTGACTGTGGCTGAACCCCGTAAAGCGGGGAAGGTTGATGCCGCCATGCCCCAACCAATCAGCTTACCATCACGGGTGAGGGAACGCACCTGTTTTGGTCTATCTTGCCACCCAAATTGTTCCGCACCCAGCCGCAAACATTCCCCGAAATCCTTGGCAGAGAAAGGTAAACCCTGGCGCTGGTGTTCCTTAGTTTCATTTTTTAACCGCAGTTCCACTGGGTCGATTTTTAACTCCCACGCCAATTCATCCATGGCTGATTCTAGTGCCCATAACCCCGGATTTTCCCCTGGGGCACGCATGAATGTAGGTGTGCCGACGTTCATCACCGCCAATTCCTGACGGGTTCGCAGATTGGGTGCAGCATACATAGCTGGTGTAATGCCTGTACAAGGTTCAGTAAAAATCTCAACTGGTGAGGTACAGGATTTAACCCCATGGTCGA
>NZ_JAAHIE010000167.1:0-13441 GCF_010671945.1 Moorena sp. SIO4E2 | reverse complement strand
AAACCACCAGCAATTGAAAAGAAACCCTTTACTGAATTTGTGGAACAACATTATGTGCCAGCCCTTAAGACTGCTTTTGCCAAACAAGGTATTGATGATGTAGATGTGACGTTTGCTAAACAGAAAATCCCCATTCCGAGTTTGAGTCAAATGGATGACTGTTGGCAAGTAATGGGTAGTTGGCAAAATGGGCAACGTAAATTTAACGTTTATTTCCTAGACGAAGATATTAAAAAACAAAAGGCTTTTTCGGCCTCAGCTAATGGTGTTAACCCTAGTACAATCGAGTCTTTTATGATTGATGAACGGAGAGTGACTCTTGATCTAATGGTTCATTACACTATACAACGGCTAAATGCTCAGAAGTGGCTAATGTGGAATTAGTTATTCTTGGATAAAGCTTAGGTAGATTGTCAGCTATCAGCTATCAGCGTGTCGCGTATCAGCTTAAGCGCTAAGCGCACGCTACTTGAGGTGCTTATGCGCGTAGCGTGGCCTTTGGCCAAGGGCTTTTTCCCAGACTTTCAAGTCTCTAAAATAGAGAACTATTAAATTCGGCATTGCTTAACAATGGAATGATTTGAAGAGTTTTGTGGAATGGGCATCTTGCCCGTTACAATTCCCGGGCAGGCAGGATGCCCACCCCACTCATATTCATTCCTTGATTCAGCAACGCCATTTTTTTAGGTTTTTAGAATTGTTTTATAGCACTACCCATTAAGGTTACGACAAGGTTACGACATTGATACAAGCTGAAAAGCTATATACTGAACTTTTGCCTTTTGCCTTTTGCCTTTTGCCTTTCGCGTAGCGCTATATTCCGTAGTTTGACTAGGGCTAAATCTTATAGGGCTGCGCCAAAATAATAGAAAAAAGGGAATGGGTGCTGCATGGCTTTATCATAGCACTAAAAACTACTCCCATAGCTTTATATCATGTCAGGATAATTACCCTTAATAAAAATATCCACCATCTGCCCACACTTCCCTAAGTCTTACTCCTAGTGAAAAATAGGGATTCCCGCAAAAAAATGCGATCGCATCAACCAAAAAAATGCGATTGGCCGTAGGCCACGCTACGCGAGTCACGCGTTCGCAAAGCGTGGCCTACGGCCTCAGCTTCCGCGCTTTTGCGATCGCTTACAGATACTCAATACGCCCAACCATGTCCTCTGGAGTATATACTTCATAAATCCGACTACTCACCCCGAATAGCCCTCAATCGTGATTCTAAAGGAGAAGGGGGACTATTGCGCTTCATTTCTTCCACAAACGCTGCACTTTCTGCGCTATGGCGGTCAATTTCTTCCCGATGATCGTAATAATAGGCCATTGCCGCATAAACCGCTGCCTTAGATAAATTATACTCAGAGGCAATTTCTTCTAAGGATTCTCCCATCTCCAAATACATTTTGGCAATAGTTGCGACAGGCATTATAGTGCCAATAATGCGAGGTTTACCACCACAAAAGTCAGGGTCTATAGCAATATACTCTGTACTGCTCTGTTGGATAGACATTTGTTCAGCATTCATCAAAAATCCAATAATTCAAGCAAGGGTTATAATTATGGCGTTGCTTAATAATTGAATGATTTTAAGAGTTTTATGGAATGGGCATCTTGGGTGGAACTGGCATCTTGCCAGTTTCATGCTTACTTATTTTCGAGCGGGCAGGATGCCCACTCTACTCTTATTCATTCCTAAATTCAGCAACGCCTAGTTTTATTTCCCTTTAGACTTAGGTAGTGACAGTCCCAGATAGCCTCCAAGACCTATTTTTGCCATATCCATAAACGTGGGGCGGTACTCTTCATCCATGACGGCTAGGGTAAGTGACCCCCCAAGTAATATCGATATAATAGCAGCTTGAACCATTTCTTTGATTGTCAGAGTTTTGTGAGCCATAGGTTTTTTCTGTAACTGGTAAACTTGACTGCTACTTTTAATGGTTACCTACAAAAACCGAACCCTTGACTGTCCAATGGATTAGTTGCTAATCTCTTTTGATTTCTGTATGATTGTCTTGTGACTGAGCTGTGATTGCGCTAAAGGTTATGGCGCTGGCGGCAGGGAATAGCAAACTTCAGATCAGAGAATTATTTAGTTTAGTCATTTAGGGCTGCATCACTTACTATCTTGATTTTTTTAACACTATTACAGCTATTGCTATTAAAAAAAATCTCCATACTATGAAAAAGTGTAGCCCAGGTAAAAAAAAGAAAAAAATAACTATCATCGCCTCTGAAAAAGGTATAGAAAAAGCTGAAAAAGCTTTAATCAGGCTAGGATTTCACTCTAAAAGTAACTTAGCGAAGTCACAACTTATAGGTCGCAGTACAGTAACAAAGTTTTTTCAATCCAAGCCAATTCAGCTGGATTCCTTTAAACGGATATGCCAGGCTCTGAAACTAGACTGGAAAGAAGTCGCGGGAATAGCAGACGAAAACCGATCACAACCGCTAACCAGAAATGATGGCAGTAGCTCAGAGCTGGTAGAGGGGGTGGAGCAAGGGCAAGCACTTAGGCGCAAAGTGACTGTAATCGATAATAAAAGTAAAATAAGTAAAGCTGTTATCATCTTAGAAGGGGATATAGATTCAGTTCAAAATTTAAAACATATTCAATCTATTTTACGAGACTATTCAGGAGATAGTATAAATATTATTGATATTAAACCAGGCAGCATCAGATTAATTGTAGAGGGTTTTCCGGAGGATATCGAACAGCTTAGATCTCTGATAGAATCAGGAGAAGTCAACGAATTAAACGGTTTTCCTGTTCAAGATATTGAAATTTTGAGGGAAAGGTCAGAGGATGATCAAAATAACGAGTTTGATCAGAAATGGGGTCTAGTGGAAGAGATTGCTAGGCGTGGAGCTGTGGGTCGAGACTTGAGGGATGCGGACCTGAGTGATGCCGACCTCAGTGATGCCAACCTGATTGGTGCCGACCTCAGTGAAGCTGACCTCAGTAGTGCTGACTTGATTCGTGCTAATCTAAAGGATGCCAACCTGATTTTTGCCGACCTGACTGAAGCGGATCTCAGTGAAGCGGATCTCAGTGAAGCCTACCTGAGTGGTGCCTACCTCAGTAGTGCCAACCTAAGTCATGCCTACCTGAGGGGTACTTACCTGATTTATGCCGACCTCAGTGAAGCCTACCTGAGTGATGCTGACCTTAGTGATGCCAAGCTTAGTCGTGCTAAAGTTAAAAATGCCCGATTCGGATATAACTCAGGAATTGATCCATTGATGAAAGTTGACCTAATTGAACGAGGCGCAATTTTTGAGGATTTGCCAGGGGGGGATAGCTATGAAAGTTTAACCCCTAGCAAAAGATAGGGATTACCGAAATTAGGGAGTGCTGGTAATTTTTTGGAATCCGGTAAGCTTCAACAAAAAAAATGGGATTGGCCTATGGCCACGTTACGTGAACGCTTACAGATAAATGCAGAAAGTTTGGGGTTGCTGAATTAAGGAATGAATAGGAGTAGAGTGGGCATCCTGCCCGCTGGAAAATAAGCATGAAACTGGCAAGATGCCAGTTCTACGCAAGATGCCCATTCCACCAAGATGCCCATTCCACCTCACTCTTAAAATTATTCCATTATTAAGCAACCCAGAAAGTTTACATAGTAAATAGTGTGCCCCGTAATTTCTGTTGTGCTTCAATGGCCGCAAACAAAGATTTAAAGTTACCGGCACCAAAGCCATCATGATTGTTGCGTTGCATAAACTCGAAAAATAACGTAGGACGAGCTTGTAATGGCCGGGTAAAAATTTGCAGAATGTAACCTTTGTCATCGAAGTCGATGACTATGTCTAACTCCTGCATAACATCTACAGAAACCGATAGGTCTAGCCTAGATTTGTCTAACTTGTCTCGCAAATCTTCGTAATATTCTTGAGGCACTGGCAAGACATTGCAGCCTCGTTGCCGTAAAACTCGTACCGTTTTAACTAAATCTTCTACGCAAATCGCTACATGTTGAATGCCACCTGCTCCGTGAAAATCCACAAACTCTTGTGTTTGGGAACGACCCATGAAGCGCTGTGAAGGATCATTGACTGGGATTTTAATGGTTTCATCAAAATCAGATACCACCATAGATTTTAACCCAGATGTTCCTGTTTGTAACAGTGAATCATCTACAGACCAAAAACGATGAAATCCTAATCTATTGATATAAAGTTCGACGACTTTTTCCAAGTCTCCTACCTGTTGATTAGCGACCACATGATCGATACGTCCAATCTGAGGATCGGGCAAAATTTATAAGAGGTAATTTTGTAATAGGTGTTGAGTTGAGTAACCTGGCAAAAATGCGCCTTGATAATCTTTCCTTTCTACAAAAGAATGTACTGTACTGCCGAAAGCGTGGACTTTGGCTACGGTTACTTGACCCCTCTCATCTTCTAAAACCTTAGGTGGAGAAACACTCTTTGCTCCATGGGCAATTGCATAGTCATAAGTAGCTTGGGCATTTTGTACAGTAAAAGCTACATCATAGACTGCGTCGCCATGTTGGGTTAAAAACTGATTAATTTCTGTTTCTCCTGGGTTTAATGGAGATGTAAGAACTAAAGTAACTTGACCCCCACGCAAAACATGAGAAGCATAGTTACGATCGCCAGTTTCCAAACCCTTATAAGCTATTGGCTTAAACCCCATGTGTGTTGAGTAATACAACGCTGCTTGATAGGCGTTACAGACCCACATTTCCACATGATGGAATCCCTGATAGGCTCCAAAGCTTGGTCGAGAGTGTTCCACTTGGTATTTGACACCGGCATCTAAACCAACCAGGTCGTTGAGATTACTGGAGTAATTTAGTTGAAGCATAGTAATAAGCCTTAGAGTTAACCTTATTTTAAAAAGAATTACTTCCGCAGTCGATGGCCTGTATATTCCATTTTGAACACTAAATCTATACTAACAACCACGGCTGAATCCTGACATGGTATTGGCCGTAAGCCACGCTACGCGAACGCTTACAAATACTCAATACCCCCAACCATTTACTCTAGAGTAGATAGCGTTTATAATAGTAATGAGGTACACAGATTTTTTTCCCTCATCATGTAAAGCCCAAAGATTAAGAAAAATGGTGTATTTATAAGTTTAAGAGACAAAAGAGTGTAGAGGTAATGGAGGCTGCATCTCATTAAAAAATGAATAAAACACAGCAATCAACCACAGGAGAGCTTGGGGAAAGGGAATATTGTAGAGGCGCTGCAACTCCTGAAAAGGTGGAATGGGCATCTTGCCCGTTTCCTAGGGTGAAAGAATTACCATTATTGACGGAAAAAGAGCGTCATCAACTACTGGTGGCATGGAACGATACAGCAACAGATTATCCCAAGGATAAATGTATTCATCAGTTCAAGTCTTGCCCAGGTGATTTTGTTGGATGCCGATTGGGATGTTATTACCTCAGAAACTCAAGAAAACCCTGTCAATCAAACAAAACCAAATAACTTAGCTTATGTGATTTACAACTCGGGGTCAACGGGGAGACCTAAAGGAGTTTTAATTCCTCACTCTGGACTTATCAACTTAGTTTTCTGGCACCAAAGAAATTTTGCGATCGCATCATCAGACCGCTCCACTCAGATAGTCGCAACCGCTTTTGATGCTGCCGTCTGGGAATTGTGGCCTTACGTGACAGCGGGAGCCACGATATATCTGGTCAAAGCTGAGACTATTCTTGACCCAGAAAAGCACAGAATAAAAAACCAGTATAACTACTGGTGGTTGATGAGGATTTCAATTTACTGATCAGCCAAGTAGATCGAAATCCTCTCTAAAAAGCTGTCAAGCAGAATTAACCTTCTGTTTCAAATAAGCCAATCCGCAGTCGATCGGTTGTCTCTTCCATTTCCGCCACGGACTCTAGGCTAACAACCACACTGGGTTCAACTCCTAAAATTTCCGCCGCTTTAGCAACCGCTGCTTTTTCTTTTTCATGGTAGTTCCCATCAGCTCGACTCATTTTGATCGCTTGGTACAACATAGAGCGGCGAAAATTCAATGAAAAATCATACTTGATTCCACTCAATAGCTCTTCAATGTTAGCATTTTTCCAATCGAATTTGCGGAGGGTTTCAATGTACTCTTGAACAGCGTCAGAGTGTTCCGCCATCATTTCTTGTTCGTCAATAAACCACTGTAATTCTTCTTCTGCGAGTTCTCCATCTGCACCAGCGATCGCCAATAAGGCGCAGCCGTAATTTACCCCCACCTCCAAATCAACTGAAGTGTTAGAAGAAAAGCCATATTTACGCTCAGCATATTTGCTGAGTTGGACAGTTTTTCCACTGGTCATGTTTTTCTACTTTTTTTATTGGTTTTGAGCATATTCAGTTTGATTCAACCAACTTTAGTGCAATTTGTCAACTCAATGTAAGTAGATGCGCTACGCGAACGCTTAAAAATACTCAATATACCCAACCATTTTATATAGAAAATATCGCGTTTATAATAGTAATGAAATACACAATATTTTTTACCTGTTCCCTATTCTCTAAAACTTAAGCATTCAGTAATTATTGGCTGATACGCGACACGCTGATACGCGACACGCTGATAGCTGACAGCTGTTCGCGTAGCGCTTATACTTACCTAAAAAAAAGGGGGAGTCGAAACGGTTCCCCCTTGAAAATCCCCATTGTTAAATCAAAACTATAAAGATGATAACGAAAAAGGGAATAACTTGATTGCATAACTTTATTAAATAACTTTATTAAATAATTCTTTTAGTTAAGTTATGTAACATATGTGACAGTTTTTATAGTTCAGGTTTACTTAAGCTTTCAGGTTTGCTTAAGGGTTCAGGTTTAAGCTACGGCAGGGGCAAAATGTGATAAAACTTTAAATTACGTTGTAACTCTTAACAAAAAAAAGCGCTTGAGATCACCAATACCCTGGTAAACTCAGAAAGCAATATATATATAGCAATAGATAGCAATCGTCATTGATTGGTGAAACTGACCCTGGGACAAGGTGTTGCCTTGTGTTCCCTGTGTGGGGAATCTTTATGGTTTCACGAGCTGATCCCGATTGCTAGGTCATTGTCATTGGTTTGGGCTTGGGTTGAGTGACCCGGATCTGGCCACACCAGGGCACCGAGAATGGTAAGCAACTATAACAAGCAAGCAAGAGCTTAAGATGGTAGATTCCCTTAAAAAACCTGATTTTGATGAAATCCGACCCGGTATAAAGGTACCGGCGAAGGACACGATCCTAACTCCCCGGTTCTACACTACTGACTTTGAAGCAATGGCGAAGATGGACCTCTCGCCTAATCAGGATGAACTCGAAGCCATCCTGGAAGAGTTTCGAGCTGACTACAATCGTCACCATTTTGTCCGGGATGAGGAGTTTAATCAATCCTGGGACCATATTGATGGGGAAAAACGCCGGTTATTTGTTGAGTTTCTAGAACGTTCCTGCACAGCGGAATTCTCTGGTTTCTTGCTGTATAAGGAATTGGGACGGCGCTTAAAGAATAAAAATCCTGTGCTGGCAGAGTGCTTTCTCCTGATGTCTCGTGATGAAGCACGTCATTCGGGATTCCTGAACAAGGCCATGTCAGATTTCAATCTACAGCTGGATTTGGGATTCCTGACTAAGAGCAAGAAGTACACCTTCTTTCAGCCGAAGTTTATTTTCTACGCTACTTATCTGTCTGAGAAGATTGGCTATTGGCGGTATATTACTATCTATCGCCATTTAGAAGCGCATCCTGAAGACCGGGTCTATCCAATTTTCCGCTTCTTTGAAAACTGGTGTCAGGATGAAAACCGTCACGGGGATTTCTTTGATGCGCTGATGAGAGCCCAGCCGGATACGCTGAATGACTGGAAGGCTAAGCTTTGGTCCCGATTCTTCTTGCTGTCGGTGTTTGCCACTATGTATCTGAATGATGTTCAGCGGTATGGATTTTATGCCTCCATTGGTTTAGATGCTCGTGAGTATGATAAGCATGTGATTGAGAAGACTAATGACACCTCAGGACGGGTCTTCCCAGTTATTTTGGATGTAGACCATCCGGAATTTTATGAGCGTCTAGAGATTTGTGTCCGGAATAATGATAAGCTGAGAGCGATCGCTAACTCAAATACGCCCAAGTTCTTGCAAATATTCCAGAAGTTGCCCCTATACATGTCTAATGCCTGGCAGCTCCTGAAATTGTACCTGATTAAGCCCATTGATATGACGGCTAAACAAGGTTCTATGATCTAAAGTTTGCTCCGCTAACTGTTAGCTTCGTTTTTGTGGTGATTCTACATTAGGTAGGATCACTTTTTTTTTGATTCCCTGCTCCCTACTCCCTACTCCCTACTCCCTACTCCCTACTCCCTACTCCCTACTCCCTACTCCCTACTCCCTACTCCCTACTCCCTACTCCCTATTCCCTACTCCCTATTCCCTTAGATCCGGAAATGATATAAGAATGACAGAAGTTTTATCGGTATAGGTGCGTCAGTTCTGTTAGTGTATTTTTTATTGTTGAGTGTTGAAAAATTTGGGACTTAAGTATCTAAAAACGGGATTACTGGGACTAACGTTTACTTTCACAGTTGCTTACCGAGCTGGGAGTCAAACTGTGCCAGTACCGGACTCGACTACAGGCAACCAAGAGGAAACTCAGGGGAATCCGCCTCAGCCTACTCCAGATAACTTACCAGAGTCCCCCCAGTCTGATCCTCCTGGTGATTCAGCAGCCCAGGAGTTGGATTTAAGTCCAGAGATAATCGAAGGCAGTCCGATGCTACAGCGTTGGCTGGAAGAGGTGCCGGATGTTTGGCAGGATATTCGCAATCAACCCAGTTTTCGCACTCGGTTGCGGTTGGGTTACTCCCAGTTTCCTTCTAATGGACAAGCAGCAGGGGTGAATGTGGGAGTGGAAGATGTGTTTATTGGTAATTCTGGCTTAACGGTTAGTGGGGATTATCAGGCTTCGTTTAATGGTGAGCGGGAAACCTTTGGGGTAGATTTGCGGTATTATGTGCGGCCCTTAGGGAGTTATTTCAATGTTGCCCCGATGGTGGGTTATCGCAATTTGGAAACTGATGGTTACTCTACCGATGGGGTAAATGTGGGAGCGCGGTTGCTGTTGGTTTTGTCCCGGACTGGTGCAGCTGATATTTCCTTCACTCAAAGTTTTGTTTCTATTGGCAGTAGTGATGAGGTCGGGATAAGCAAGCTTTCCTTTGGTTATGCCCTTACTCCCAATTTGCGGCTTGCTACGGATATTGAGAAACAGAATTCTATCGAAAATAAGGATAGTCGGGTGGGGATTGGGTTGGAATGGATGCCTTGAGTTGTTGATAGGGTGGGTAGTGTGGCTTACAGGGGTAGGTTTTTTACATCTGGTTCGGGAGTCGGGAGTCGGGAGTCGGGAGTCGGGAATCGGGAATCGGGAATCGGGAGCGATCGCGTAGCGTGACCTAGGGTCAATCGCACCAGCGCGGAAGCTTCGCTTCATCCCGTAGCGTGGCCATTCCCGTAGCGTGGCCTTTTGGCCAAGGCCAATCCCATTGATAGCGCTAGGTACAGAGAATAAAAAAATTCCCTGGATCAGGGAATTGAAAAGCAGATCAGCTAAAGGTTTGAGCAATGATTAGTGCCTTGAGTTGGTAAACACAATTACATCAATTGCTATCCCTATTCTATTAAGCTAACCAAGAGCGCGCTCGCGTAGCGTGGCCTACGGCCAATCGCATTTATCGATCCCATTAAGCTAACCCATTTAGGGATTTGATCTAAGCCATTTAGCTATAGCATTTACCTATAACATATCCAAATTGATCATGAAACCCAATGCTGATTTGTCATAACACCAAACAATCCTCGGATCTCTTTCCTACTATTCCCGATTCCCGATTCCCGATTCCCGATTCCCGATTCCCGATTCCCGATTCCCTCTCTCCCCTAAACTAAAACTCTACCGATGAAAACCAGTAATTTAGTCAAGTCTGAGCCTCCCTCCTCAGCCAAGCACCACAGACTTCCCAAGATTAATCTATTTACCATGTTCCGGCTTGGTCTATTCCAGATGGGATTAGGGATCTTGGCAGTGCTCACCCTAGGAGTGCTCAACCGAGTGATGATCGACGAGCTAGGTATTCCAGCCTCAATTACCGGGAGCCTCCTAGCCATTTCTCTGTTTATTGCCCCAGCCCGGGTATGGTTTGGTCAGCTCTCGGATACCAAACCCGTCTTGGGATATCACCGTACTGGTTACGTCTGGATGGGAAGCGGGTTATTTATGATTATCCTATCCTTAGCGGTACAAATCACTTGGCAATTGGGCAATCTCGTCGAAGGGGCTGGAGGTTGGACATGGTCAATTCCAGCTTATAGTTGGGTCGCTCTTGGGGCTCTAGTTTTTGGTCTATACGGTCTAGCCCTAAGTATGAGTTCCACTACCTTTTTTACCTTATTAGTGGATATTTCTGATGAAGACAACCGTGGCAAATTAATCGGTATTATCTGGTCAATGATGACTGTAGGTATTGCGATTGGCGGCATCAGCAGCAAAATTTTGCTGAAAGGATTAGATAATATTGATACATCCCTGGAAGTATTGCGGTCATCGATTACTGGGCTGTTTTTCTTCGTACCCTTAATGGTGTTCGGGCTAGCGGTATTAGCCACCTTTGGAATCGAGAAAAAATACTCGCGCTATTCTTCCCGTTCTATCCTAGCGAATCGCGAAGACCAGATTACCTTGGGCCAATCCCTAAAACTATTAACTGCTAGTCCCCAAACTGGCCTGTTTTTCACCTTTTTGGTGATCATGACCATCAGCCTATTTCTCCAGGAAGCGGTGCTAGAACCCTATGGGGGAGAGGTCTTTAATATGTCAATTCCTGAAACCTCTCTACTGAATAGCTTCTGGGGGATTGGGATGTTGATGAGCTTGAGCGCGACTGGCTTTTTCCTAATTCCCAATTTGGGTAAGCGCAAAACCACTCAATTAGGCTGTCTAGCGGTATCTATCTGCTTTATCTTGATTATTATGTCAGGATTTACGGAAAATTCTCAGCTATTCCAGGGAACCTTACTCTTATTTGGTTTCTCTGCTGGTATCGCTACCACAGGGGCTCTCAGTTTGATGTTAGACCTAACCGCAGCAGAAGCGGCTGGCACCTTTGTGGGAGCATGGGGATTAGCGCAAGCCATGTCACGAGGCATAGCAGTAGCCAGCGGTGGTGTGATCCTTGATGTAGGTAGAGCAATTTTTACTACCCCAGTCTTGGCTTATGGTGTCGTGTTTGCTCTCCAATCGGCAGGGATGATAGTAGCAATTTGGTTCCTAGGTAAAGTGAATTTTCAGGAATTCCAAGATAATGCTAAAGATGCGATCGCTGCTGTGATGGAAGGGGATTTGGATGGTTGAAGGCAGAATTTAGAATTTAGAATTTAGAATGAAGAATGAAGAATGAAGAATGAAGAATGAAGAATGAAAAATCTAGAATTCTAACTTCTAACTTCTAACTTCTAACTTCTAACTTCTAACTTCTAACTTCTAAAATGCGATCGCTTTCTTGGTGCGCGTTCCCTATTGAGGTAAAAAGTCAGCTCAGATGAATTGTAGGGTGGGCAAAAACATTTTGGTTCACATCAGTCTTCTAGATAAGATAACTTTGCCCACCCTACTTTAATTGGTATTTTTTTTATAAGCAAGTCCCTAAAAAGTCAGCTCAGATTATTTGTAGGGTGGGCAGTGGGTACTTTGGCGATGGCAAGCACATGACTCGGTTTGATGCACTGCCCACCCTACATCTACTGTATGCACTTGACGAAATCCTGCGCTATATGCTACCTTTCCACTTTGGAAAGCTCGGGCTACCTGGAACCAGTACCAGCATCCTTGCTATCACCAACTGGACCACGAGCATCATCAGGAGGGTAGTAGCCATCCTTCTCCGGAGGGTTTCCGCTAAATGGGTTGATTGGTCGCTCACAACCATTATTCACGCCCACCAAAATACCTTCAGGTATAGTCCATTTGTTGTTGTTGTGGCACTCAATGACTACATAAGCTCCCTTATCTATTCTTAGGAAGTCACCACGATAAAGCTTTTCATCTATGGATACAGGAATGGAAACGTCTTGATTTGAGCGTTTGATCTCACCCACTCCTTGAACTTCCCTAACGATTCCTACAGGTGATTCATCAGCAATAACTTGAGGTGATTCGTCTCCCTGAGCTTCCTCCACAGTTCCTACAGGTAATTGATCGGCAATAACTTTATTGGTAAAACCTTGTGCAACGGTAATACCAACGATTGTCAAAGCAGCTACTATGTGTTTCATTGTTTATTGGGCAACTGTTTAGTTAAGCCAGTTTCTAAGCGCTGTCTAGCTTGGTCAATCCATTTGTCTTGATCTATATTATAACTGGAGGAATATCCCAGGCAAGATGCCCAATTATTCATGATTATTGCAGTATTATTGTCACCTGCTTCTTCTAGTACCTGGGCTAGCAAACAGTAAGCTGGTGCCTTTTCCTTATCTAAAGTAATAGCATCCTGGAGATGACGTTTTGCCTCAGCATAGCGATTTTGTTTTAGCCGAGCCCACCCCAGGTTTTTAAGCAAATAGTATTTCACTTGCTCATTGTCAGTATTCTCAGTTAGGTATAGACCTCTTAGTAACAAGGAACTAGCCTGATAATATTTTTTGTCGAGAATATACATTCTTCCTAAGTTATTATAAGCAACTTCAAAGTCATCTTGTACAGCAATTTTGTATTCAGATAAAGCCTTTTTATTTTCTTGTAGTTCCTCATAAACTAATCCTAATTTATAATGAGGTTCAACGTAGTCAGGATTTAGTACTAGTGCTCGTTTGTAGCTTGATATAGCAGCAGCAAATCGCGGAGGACTATTTTCATCAAAAATATATCCATCACCAATATTTTTGTAAACCACTGCAATGTGAGGTAACGACAAACGAACGGTAACAGAAACTAGTAAAAGACTGAAGGCAATACCACAACTTACTTCTTCCCACAAATATTTAGGAATATTCAAACGGGTAAGAGCACGTTTGATTGAATCCTGTCCAGCTTTTGTGAGAGCGCTTCTACCGGCCAATAGTGTTAAGACGCTTTGAGTAGCAGTAACAAAAGCCCCTACGGTATCTGGTCCACCAGTCAGAAAGCGTGAGGAAATGTCTACGGTTAAACTCAACGACGATGTTAGAAATACAACTGTCAGTATTTTCCCTAGCCAGTCAAGATAATCCCATCGATGCTTTGGAGGTTTGAAGAACCACCACCAAGCGTCTACTTTAGGGTTCAAAATAGAATGCCATTCAGTTAGATCTACTACTGTGGTAATCTTATTAGTCTCTTGCTTTAATCGGTTATCTAGATCGTTAACCTTAATCAAGCTTCCTGTAGGAATCTGTGATTGATTGCTTAATT
>NZ_JAAHIE010000166.1:0-13562 GCF_010671945.1 Moorena sp. SIO4E2 | reverse complement strand
TTCCTGAACTACTGCTGACTTTTTCAGCTGGTCACCCACCAGGAGGTATTGACTCAAACTATTACTCTGACTAATTTGTCAGTTTTACTGAGATCTAGTCTACCGTACTTTTAAAAGAGCCGCACCCTTTTTATTTAATAACACTCCCAAGACTACGGAGTCACCCAACCCATCACCTCTTGCTACGAATGCTCAAATTACTCCAACTTCAACACCTGATCAGAGTAATATTCAAGCTCGAATTAGCCTTGGGGAAAAGTCCCTAGTTAAAACAGAAGAGGTAGGCACTCCAAATCTGCAATTCCAAGCTGCAAAACAAAAGGGTATGGCAGCCATGGCTGCTGGGGATTATGACAAAGCCGTGAGTGACTTTGAAGCAGCAATTCGGAAATACCCCAACGCTCCTGAAACTCTAATTTATCTAAATAATGCTCGCATTGGTAATCAGAAATCCTATACTATTGCTGTAGCTGGACCGATTGCTACTGACCCCGATGGCACATTAGCAATTTTGCGTGGCGTTGCTCAAGCTCAAGATGAAATCAATAAAACTGGGGGAATTAATGGCGTACCCCTCAAAGTAGTCATTACGAGTGATGATCAAAATCCCGATACTGCTAAAAAAATTGCGTCAGCATTGGTCAACAATCCGGAAATATTAGCTGTAATTGGTCATTCCGCTAGTAGTGTAACCTTAGCTGCAGGAGAAGTATATAATTCCGGGAAACTAGCAGCTATCTCTCCCGTTAGTACTTCAGTAAAGTTGTCAAACTTTAGCCCTTATGTGTTTCGCTCAGTGCCAAATGATGCTTTTTCAGCCAGAGCCTTAGCTAACTACATGAACACCCAGTTGAAAAAGCAGAATGCAGCAGTTTTCTATAATTATAAGAGTGACTACAGCAAGTCTATCAAAACTGAATTTGTCACAGCCGTTTCCCTAGGAGGAGGACAAGTTGTTGATGAGGTTGACATCTCCAATCCAGATTTTAATCCTGCTATACCTGTAGAACAAGCGATTCAGCGGGGAGCACAGGTGCTATTTTTAGCTCCTAACTCAGCAGTTCTAGATCAAGCTTTGGAGGTTGTTAAGGTCAATGGTAAACGTCTAATTCTGTTGGGAGGAGATGTAATGTATTCTCCCAAGACCTTAGAGAAAGGTGCAGAAAATGCTGTTGAAATGGTGGTAGCTGTTTTTTGGGATATTGATAGCAACCCTCAGTCAGACTTTGTCCGTAAATCCAAAGCCCTTTGGAATGCCGAGGTTAACTGGCGCACAGCCATGGCTTACGATGGAACCCAAGCTTTGATAGAAGCCCTCAAACGTAATCCCACTCGTGCTGGTGTTCAAGAAGCCCTCTCATCCTCAGACTTTTTAGCCCCTGGAGTATCTGGTTCAATTCGGTTTTTGCGTTCAGGCGATCGCAATGGCTCAGTCCAACTGGTAAAAATTCTCCCGAATCAGAACACTTCCAGCGGTTACGATTTTCTTCCCATACCCTCTAATTAGTTTTAGGAGTTTTAGTTAGCTAATAGCTTACTATAATTGTGTAATAATTAACTAATAATTATCTAAATTTACCCTCAAGGTTCACGGGGGGTTAGGGGTTATCTATGTAGATAATTACAAAGGTGACATGCTCCCGATGCCGCCTTATTGCCACATAACCAGTCAATTGCTGTTGCTTGATAGAATCTGTTGACGTCTACAATCATTTTCTTCAACAGTTAAAACATCAATGCCTCCCCTAGGCAAGCCAGTGGTAATAGCACAGGATTCAATAAAATAAAAAGCCGGAATGAAACAAAATCAAGCCATTATTCAAGTAAAAGGATTACGACAGTATTACGATAAATTTGCTGCTGTCAATGGCATTGACTTTGAGGTGTATCCTGGGGAGATTTTTGGATTGATAGGCACCAACGGTGCTGGTAAAACATCCACAATAAAAGCGTTAGCTGGGGTACAAAAAGTAACGTCGGGAATGATTCGGGTCATGGGACAACCACCAGCAATGGTAAGGTCATCCCTAGGATACTTAACACAACAGTTTTCACTGTATTCCGATTTGAGTGTGGAGGAAAACCTCCGTTACTACGCTAAAATGCGTCGTCTACCCGAGCAAATCTTTCAATCTCGCCGAAAGCAGTATCTCCAATGGTTAGCCCTTAAGCCTTTTGCTGATAGATTAGCAGGACATTTATCAGGGGGAATGAAGCAAAAGCTGGCTCTATGCTGTGCATTGATTACCCAGCCCCAAATTCTACTGTTAGATGAGGTCTCTACTGGTATTGATGCTGTCTTCCGCCGTGAGATTTGGAGCTTTTTAGCAAAAATTGCTCAGCAGGGAACTACTATTGTGGTGGCAACCCATTATCTAGATGAGGCAGAACGGTGCGATCGCGTTGCCTTAATCCACAACGGCACCATTCAACAAATTGGACCTCCAGAAGATTTGCGTGCCAGTATGGAATTATCTTGTTTTGAGGTGGTGCCTGAGGATCCAATGTTGGCATCGGGGCCAATTTTTGCCGCAACTGAACAGGCTTTGCAAAATGCGATCGCAAATAACCATACTCCAGTTGTAGATCTCAAACCCCTGGGGGATCGCATGATAGTTTTTGTCAGCAAACAGGCTATCTCTGCAGAGGAGGCCATACAACAAATATTACATCTTCACCAACTACCCTCAGCTCGGATACAGCCTGCCAATCCTACCCTGGAGCATGTCATGGCCAATCATTTGCAGCGATCCTCAGGGGTAAAGGCAAGTCTTCCAGGGTTGTTATCTACAGTGTCCCAGAGATCTTCACCACCCCATAACTCAGCTTCTAATGTTAATTGGATAGTGAAGGTAGATCAGGTCAGCAAGGTTTATGGTACTTTTCAGGCCGTGCGATCGCTAAGCTTTACTATTAGTCGAGGTGAAATTTTGGGACTGCTCGGGGCCAATGGTGCTGGCAAAACGACACTCATGAAGCTCCTATGTGGTCTGCTGCGCCCCAGTAGCGGAAAAATTTGCTACACATCTGAGCATTTGCCACCCCATTCACCCTCAGTAAAACAAAGAATTGGCTACATGAGTCAGAAATTGACGTTGTATCCAGACTTAACCATCCTAGAAAATTTGTCTTTTTTTGGTCGAGCTTATGGAGTTCCTCGTCAGCAACGTAATGCTCGCATCGATTGGATACTTCAGACTTTTGGCTTAACCCAGTCCGCTAATCAACGACTTAGAAATCTATCTGGGGGGAATAAACAGCGAGTAGCTTTCGGAGCCGCTATTCTACACGAGCCAGATATCCTGTTTCTAGATGAACCTACCAGTGGCATGGATATTCTGGTGCGACGGCAGTTCTGGCAAATTCTTCAGGGGTTTGCCCGCCAAGGTACAGCGATTGTTGTCACTACCCACTCTATGGAAGAGGCGGAATACTGCACTAATTTGCTGTTTATGCGGTTGGGAGAGCTAATTCTGCAAGGGTCTCCTGCCGCTATCAAAGCCCAGCAAACCGTTACCCTCGTAGAAATTTTGTCTGCCTCTCCCAAAAACACCCTGTATAGCTTAGAACAACAATTTGAGCCTTGGCGCATGGTATTTATGGGCGATCGCATCCAGATGATTCTGGATCAGCCGTCACATATGTCCCAGCTACGGAATTATCTAGCTTCGGTAGAAGTCCAACCTCACCAAATCACTCCCATCCCCTTCTCCTTAGAAGCAGCGTTTCTCAACATTTCACAACATCCTAAGAAAAGGTAGCGCGATGGACAGGATTTTGGCTCAGTGCATCAAAGAACTGGCGCAATTTCGTCGCGATCGCCTAGGGGCAGCATTGGTATTCTTGTTGCCTTTAATGACCATGCTGATTTTTGGCTTTGCCATTCGCCTTGAAATTAAGGATGTACCATTAGCCGTCAGAGATTTTGACAATAGCCCCCTCAGTCGAGCCTATATTGAGCAGGTTTTTGCCACTAATCAGTTTAAGCCTGTAGCAGCTACCACAACCGATGGTATAGATTTGCTTGATCGGGGCATCGCTCAAGCAATAGTGGTTATTCCTCCCGACTTTTCACGGCAATTGAAAAAGGGAAAAACCAATGCCCTCCAGGTTTTAATCGATGGCACAGATGTGAACAATGCTCGGGTCATCCAGAACAGCCTTCGTGCTACCACTCAATTTTTCTTGGAAAAGCAAGGTTTTCAGACTCAGCGTCCCGATGTTTTCGCTCATACCCGTATCTGGTTTAATCCGGGTCGAAAAGAATCTCTTTTTATTGTGCCGGGTGTTTATGCCGTCATTTTATTTAGTTATCCTGGTTTGATAGTAGCAATGGCGGTGGTACGGGAGAAAGAACAAGGGACGTTAGTTCAGGTCAAAGCATCAGGGATTAGTGCTTGGGAGTTTCTTCTGGGGAAGGCTTTGGCCTATGTACTGATTGCCATTGGCGAAGCGGTACTGTTGATGGGGTTGGGGGGGTTGCTGTTTGACCTTTGGCCAGTAGCAAATCCTTGGCCGCTGCTAGTGGGCACTGGGCTGTTTTTGATGGTCAGTGTGGTTTATGGACTGGTAGTTGGCGTTTATTCCAAGCAAGCCTTGGTTGCTGTGCAGAGTGTTATGAATACTGGACTTTTAATGTCTACCTGGCTGTCAGGTTTTATTTACCCTGTGGAAAATATTCCTTGGCCACTGTCACTGGTTGCCAATGTCGTGGCAGCTCGTTACTATATTGAACTCACCCGAGATGCATTTGTAGTAGGTGTGGGCTGGCTTCGTATTGGCCATGTTATTCCTATTCTATTCCTGCTGACAATTGGAATGTTCATGTTATCGTGGTGGCGAATTCGGCAGATATAGAAAACCGTAATCCAGCATGGCGAAGAGGAAGCTCGGATTTTTCCCAGGTAAAGGTGTTTGGGCAGTTGTTCTCAAGGAAATGACCAATATCTTCCGCGATCGCCAGCTTATTACCACAATTGTCTTGGTACCAGTTTTTTTCGTGATGTTTTACGGCTTTGCCCTTAACCCCAGTGTTGAACAGGTTAGCTTAGGGGTAGTGGACTATGCCCAGACTTCAGCCAGTCGAGAGTTTGTGGCGACTCTAACTGCTAGTGATGTGGTTGTGCCCACTGTACAAACTTTACAAGAAAAGAATTTAGAGCGATCGCTACTGGCAGGAAAAATCAAGGTTGCTCTTGTAATTCCGCCAGAGTTTGATCAGCAACTCTCTCAAGGTAACTTAGCTGAGGTGCAACTCCTGATTGACGGTGTTGATGCTAATCGAGTCGGTATTCTTCAGGGTTATTTGAGCCAAATCATCCGTCAGTATCGCTATCGTAATGACAATTCCCCTGACTCTTCCCTGATTAATCTACAGACAACTATTCTATATAATCCCGGACTGGTGAGCAGTTGGTATTTTGTGCCGGGGGTATTGGGGGTAATTTTGACGGCAATTAGCACTTTTGCAGCTTCCTCCACCATGACAGCAGAAAAAGATTATGGCACTTTTGAACAACTTTTGCTTACTCCCCTACTTCCTTGGGAAGTGCTTCTAGGCAAACTGCTTCCCCTTTTGGGGATTATCCTAGTCATGGTGCTAATCACAAACGGGTTTAGCCAAGTTGTCTTCAACCTACCATTTCGTGGTAGTTGGCTAATGTTTATGACTAGCACAATTGTTTATATTCTGCTGACATCTGAACTAGGACTAATCTTAGGTCTGCTAAACCAGAATATGCTACAAGCATTCCTGACCACGCTTTTTATTAATGTGCCTCTAGTGCAGTTATCTGGAGCTTACACCCCCATTGAAGCCATGCCTCCTTTGTTTCAAGGATTGACCCTTCTAGATCCACTGCGCTATTACATCTTGATCCTGCGTAGTGTTCTACTAAAAGGAATTGGGTTTGATCTGTTGTGGCAACCCTTACTTTTACTGGTGATAGTAGCCGTAGGATTGTTTATCCTATGCTTATATATTTTTAAGTGGCAAAATTATCATAATTAACCTGAATTCGGGATAAATTAACCTGTGATTAACAGTAGATCTTAGGCATTTTATAGCATAGGTTTGGGCTTGAATAAACGTTTACCTCTCCGCAGAATTAGCTGATTTAAGGCATTGATCGTTTTAAACCAACGGGAATGGCTGTGCAAAATATGACGGTAGGGGATAGTGGTTTCTGATATCATATCCACTAAAGAGGAAGCCCAAAACTTGGGAAACCAGCGATGGAGTGTGCGATCAAAAACGTGCTTCAGCAACAATAGACCTACTAGATAAATATTTAAAGGAAACAGGCTATGGCTTATTTGCTCTAGGGCGATCATATCGGGGCGACGGCATTGGGTATATTTAGGGACAGCTTGGGTTAAGTTATCATCATATTCATCTAGCAGTTGGTTAAACACTAGACCATCTTCAAGAGCCGCACTGCATCCCTGGCCGATAATGGCTGAAACGCCGTGAGCGGCATCTCCGACTAGCAAAACACTATTGCCAAAGTGGTAGCGACTACACCTCACCGTTGTTGTTTCAAAGAAAGGCTTCTGGGCAAAAGCATCGACTTCTTCGGGTGATATCAACTGCCTGAAATCCCCCATATACTTTCTGAAGAAGGTTAAAACCTCTGAACCCGATGAAATATTAGCTAAACGATTATACCCTCGAGCAAAGCAAACTATACCGTTGTAATTTCCATTGGGTGTAGGCCAAAACAGAAGACTTCCAGACGATCCCAAAGAATACAAATGAACACTATCCCTATTTAATTTCAACTCAGGGTGATTTTCAGGACAGCGCAGCGTTAAAGTTTTAAGCTCAATCGGACTTTTGCGGAGCTTGACCTCAAGACCGGTTTTATGGTGTAGTATATTTCTGACTTTAGACCGTACCCCATCAGCTCCAATCAAAAGATCGTAGGCGCATGGTTGATAGCCTGAAGCTGACTGAAAAACAGCCGATTTTGCTTCTAGATTGACAGCTATACATTCGTGTTTGAAGTGTATATTTAGGCGACTAGCATCATAGCGTTTGGTCAAGGTTTCTAAAAGAAGATTGGTGAGGACATTGCGCTCGATCAGGAGTCGAGGTTGTTTTCGAGAAATAGATTGAACGACTCCACGGGAATTATGGATTTCTTGTCCTAAAGCCATTGTTCCCCGTTCTATTGCCAAGGACTCTAAACCAACTTCACGAAGGGCGGCTCGTCCTCGAAACCCTAGGGAAATAATGTGGGAGCGAGCAGTTGACACAGGATTAAGTCTTGGATCAGAGCGTTTTTCATATAGCTCGACACAATATTTACTGTCACGTCGCAACAAATAGTGAGCCATTAATAGTCCGCAGGGTCCAGCACCAACAATGATTACAGTTTTCATAAAGTCCATTTTATAAAATTGTTTTATTACTATTCCTCCATCATGATAGTTACTTAAATTTTCAGGTTATACATTGATCTTCGTCACACAAAACTATTTATTTTTATGCTATACTGGGCTTTTACTGATAAGTAAAAATTATGTGATGTGGAAGCTGTTTTTAAACAAGGGCTTCCACATGAGCTTAACGAGGGAGTCTCAAAAAGTTAGGGAGCTTTCTAAGAGACTAATAGCGCGGTTTACTAGATTAGAATACTGTAACTCTCCAGAGAAAATTCGGGTCATGGTAGCAATAGCGGAAGGTCGTTGCAATACTACTTGATAACCTAGTTTCTGGAAACGCCAAAATACTTGGGCTAATCTTTTAGCTGAACTCATCTCTTTGCCCCATTCCTGAGTTATAGTTTCGCTGTATTGTTCTAAAGCATCCATCTGATTGGCTAGAGCCTTATCGATAGCTTCTGCAGCTTTCATCCCACTAAAAATCGAAGGACGGATGCCTTCAGCGGTGAAAGGATCTACCACACAAGCTGCTTCTCCAGCTAAGACTGCATTTTGGGTGTGTAGCTTCTGATCACCATTCCACAGGAAAATAGGATGACCAGATTCAGTAGCAGTAGCTAAATCTAGCTTAAACATAGTCCCATAATCTCGAATAATATTTTTGAAATTTTGTGCTTTACGTTTTTCACCAAATGCCCCTGCTCCCAAAGAAAAACCATCTGCCTTGGGAAAATTCCAGACATAGCCACTGTGAGCCAAACCCAACTCAAAATAAATATTAATATCCGTTTGATTTTCTATCGGTATTTCAAATTCTAATGCCCCTGCTACTATTTTTTTTTGTTGCTGAAAACCTAACCATTTACTCATTTTACCTTTGGAGCCATCAGCAGCAATTAAGTAATGTCCTGTAAACGATTCTTGATTGGTATTAATTAACCAGCGATCGCTTTTAAATTCAATGCCGGTGACTTCCGTATTATCTTGAACTTTTGCACCATTTTGTTGTGCTTGTTGCACTAAAAAATGATCAAATATATCTCTTTTAACCATCCAAATAGGATAATTTTTGATATCAACTTGAATAGCATTTTTTTTATTATAAGTCAAATAAACGGCATTGGTTTTCAGAGAAATAGCAGGACTAAAATCAAAATCAAACCATTCTTGAATTACCGAAGATACACCACCACCGCAAGGTTTAGAACGAGGTAAAGATGCTTTTTCTAAAACTAAAACAGAATGTCCCTTTTTTGATAAATGATAAGCAGCGGTTCCCCCAGCAGGCCCTGCACCAACAATAATACAATCAAATATCTTTGTCATGCCCCCAATACCCCATTTTTTTTTACAATGCCGGACTCTGCGCCCCTGAAGCAAAAGAATCAAAATTACTTTAATGCTATGATAATCTTAACCCATCCAGAAATAGGAATTTAATTCGCCTTCAATTCAGTAATAATTTCCGCATCTGCTGGCATCCCTGGTTTTGCCAATCCCCCAGGATTATCAATAGTTAATTTAATCCCAAAGACTTGTCTCACCCGGTCTTCTCGAAAATAGATATTCTCGGGAGTAAAGGATGCTTGAGTATCAATAGTAGTCACTGTAGCACTTAAAGGTTGATCTGGGTCTGAATCAAGAAATACCTTAGCTTTCTGTCCTACTCGAATTTTGCCAATATCTCCTGCAGGAACGTATCCTCGTAGATAAACATTGTTGGGATCGATCACCGTTAAGAGTGTTTGACCAGCACTAACTATTTCGCCCGGTTCAACCAGACGAGTAATAACCACACCATCAATGGGACTGGCAATTTCCAGATCAGTTATTTTGCTTTTAATTTCTTGTTGGAAAGCTTTGGCAATCTCAACTTCAGCTTTAACCATAGCCAGTTGTAAACGAGCCTGGGCTAACTGAGTTTGTAATCTGCTTAGTTGAGCGTTGATAATCTCTGGGTTTAGAGTAGAGGTTTGGGCTTGTACTAACTGACCCTGTGCTACGTTTACTAATTTGCCGATGGCATTAACTGATGCTTGACTTGCTTTAACAGTTGCTTGGGCTTTTTTAAAAGTTGTCTGAGCTTGGTCAAATTGTTGTTTGCTTACGGCTCCCTGTTCCACCAATTGAGCAAAGCGATCGCGATTAACTTTCGCTAAGTTTAATTGAGATTGAGCTTCTTCTAACTTAGCAAACGCTTCATTAAGTTGAGCAACATTAGCGGCAACTGATGCCTCAGCTTGTAAGACTTGACCTCTGGTATCTTCTTGTGCTTTTTTGAGATTTAGCTGCACCTCCAGAATTTGACTTTCGACTAAATTGATTTGCAGACGGGCTTGAAGTTCTTGTTGCTGAGCAGAAACTAAACGAGCAGTAGCACCTTTTAACTTAGCTTTAATTTCTTGATCGTCAAGCCGCACAATGTTCTGATCTTTGTTTACTTCTTTCCCTTCCTGCACAGCGACAAAATTAACTCTACCTCCAACTTTCGTACCAATATCAGTTTCGTCGGCCTCAATCCGCCCACTTAGTAGGATTGTTCTATCTTGGGATGTTGATAAAAAATACTTGCTTGACACAGCTATCCCAGCTAGGCTTAAACCCAATAGGCTCAGTAGTAAAGGATAAATTTGCGGCTTCGGCTTGATAGTTTCCTTATTTTTGGCATTTTCTTGATCTAAAAATAGAGATTTATCCATAAAGACTTCTTTTTTTGGTTTCTCATAAATACATCGGGGCTAAAATCCTAACTTATTGACCAAATTGCCACGCAAGTTACTCCTCCATGGGAGAAGGAACACCTTTAGCATTTAACCTTAACATGTCTGACAAGTTTCGTATCAGTCACCCTAGTAGGGGGCTAATGGTGCTTGTTTAACCGATCCTATTGAAAATTTTAACCTTCTGCTTCCTAGGGCACCAGACCTAAGCAACGAGGGTGCGCTGAAGGGATTACAACTCCTTCAACACCAGTTAGTCTAAACTCCATAATCATGAATTATATAATCAACTTTATTCCTTAACTGGAGTTTAGACTAATTCTCGTTCACCGGAAACTTGCCTTCCGAGAGTAGTCACATTGACTTACTCAACTCAAACCCTTGATAAATAGTCATTACAGCAAATTTTAAGGCACTTGTCCTCAGCCAGTGCTATGAGTCAATTGTGCGATGTTCCGTTCGCGCATCGTCTGGCACTGCCAGTAAGGAACCGCTAAAAGCGATTGGCCTACGGCCACGCTAAGCGAACGCAAGACGAGTTGAAGAGTTTGGAAAATGCAGCCCTAATCCCAACTCGGCAAAAAAGACAAATAATCAAATCGCCCAGGACTATCTCAAACGCTCTAAGGTTCTTGAGGCATGGGTTTCAATTCCTAATTGCTTTTTATGAAGTTTCTTTAAACCCCAAAATTTAGTCTAAAGTCCAGTCCTTAAAAAATGACTTGTATTACGATTGAAGTGCTGACTATTGGTTTCAGATATCCTCTTAGAGGTTGTCTGAGAAGTTTCATTTGTTACATCCAAGCCCCCTAAATCCCCCAATTTTGGGGGACTTTTAGAAGCAAATTGACTCTTGTTCCCCCCAAAGTTGGGGGGCTAGGGGGGCAAAATTCAGTATAAAAAAACTTTTCAGATATCCTCTTAGGGGATATTTAGCGATAAACACTCAAAACTTAACACTTAACACTCAATGTTGAAACACCGAATCCCCTGCTTCAACCCGGAGATTACCTATTTTCCAACCTAGATAAATTGGTCCATTCCCATTAATTGGTTTGTATAGGTCAACGTGTTTTGACCAGTCATGTTTATTACCATTTCGGATCAGACTTGGCAAGTCATTTTTAGGATTGTGGGTCAGTTGAAGACTCTCACCAGTGCTACCAATCCACTGCACTTTACCTAGGTCAATTTCACGTAAATCTAACTGACTTTTTTCCTTAACTGCCTGTTTAAAATCCTCATAGTTACCATGAGATTCTTCTTCTCCCACTTCTAGAGCAAAGCCAGCATAGCTATTGCCTAGGGTTGTTGCCTTAAGAGTTTTTTCCTGACTATAGAGCTGGGCAAATTTCTGGTTCGGTATAGCCACCTCAGTATAGGTATCCAAATTAATCGAGCGAATCGCTAACCAGGTTTTCTCCAGTTTAAAGAACCAAATCCCGTCTTCTATTTCTGCTTGAGCCGTCTTAGGTAATTGGAAAAAGAATGGTCTATCCTTAGCTGGTCTTAACCAAAGAACTAGGTTACGGTATTGCCCAACTTGGTCTCCCTGATTTTTTCCTGGCTTCACCCAAGCGCCACCAGTATTAGCAACAAAAAAATCCACACCCCGCTCTTGATTGTATGCCATTAGCTTGAATGGCCCGACATCACCAGCGGGGAACTCACCAGCCAAACTCCCCAACTGATAGGTATGACCAAAAAAGGTCGTTTCCCAATATCCTGGTTTATCCTCACCTCCAGGTTTCCAATTTTCGTAGACTGGTTTACTCGCCAGAATTTCCACAGGCTTCTGAAACTGCTTACGAGCTAACTTTACCACCGCCTGGGGAGGTCGATAGGCGCTAGTAATTACGTGAATCACATCCCGTTCTGGCTTAGGATTGACTAAGGTAACATCGCCAAAATAAAGCCAGAACAGACGGGCAGCACTGGCTCCGTACACCACATTACTTTTGCCTTGACACTCCCCGGTCTAAAGACGCGGGGATTCTTTGTTCGCAGACTCGACTTGCTTAACCAGGTCGGAACCAGGAAAAGTAGAGGCCAAATCTCCCAAAACGTTCGGATCTAGGATCCAGGTTCCGGTGTGCCCCACCGTACCCAAGGCTCTCTTGAGGATATTGATGGCAGCGTTGTGGTCGCGGTCTAATTGACAACCGCATTTGCAGGTGTGAGTCCTAGTTGATAGAGACTTTTTTACGACCTCACCACACTCAGAGCAGTTCTGGCTAGTGTAGGCGGGGTTGACTGCAACAGTGACCCTGCCAAACTTAGTTCCAAAATGCTCCAACCATTTCCTAAACTGATACCAACCCGCATCATTAATAGACTTGGCCAGACAATGATTTTTAACCAAATTCCTAACCCTTAGATCTTCGTAGGCAACCAAATCGTTAGATTGGATTACGCAACGTGCCAGTCTCTTGGCGTGTTCTTCACGTTGCCGACTTATTCTAAGGTGTGTCCTACCTAGTTTATTAACAGCTTTCTTGCGGTTGGATGAGCCTTTATTTTTTCGAGATACCCGACGCTGATAAAACTTTAAGCGCTTTTCACCAATCCGATAAAACCGGGGGTTAGGTTCAGTTTTTCCAACGGAATCCGTGTAGAAATCCTTCAGCCCGACATCTAACCCGATGGCTGTTCCAGTTGGCTCCAGTTCTTCCGTTATGTCAACTGAAACACAGAACTGGACATAGTAGCCATCAGCTCGTCGAACTATCCGAACCCGCTTAATTTGCTTCTTATCAAAGCGCCACAAGTCCCAATTACCCTTGAGTTTGAGCTTCCCAATTCCCTTCTTGTCCCTGAACACGATCGACTTTTTATCTGGGGACAATTTCCAGCCAGACTGTTTGTATTCAACCGATCTGCCACGCTTTTGGAACTTTGGGAAACCTTTTTTTTCAGGTACCTTTTTTTTGCAATTGTCAAAGAACCGAGAAATTGATGACCATGCCCGTTCAGAACTGGCCTGACGAGCAGTAGAGTTCAATTCATTAGCAAACGGGAACTGATGGGCTAAAACTTTGCTGTATTTCGACAGATCGTATTTATTGACGCCCTTGTTGTCCATCCAATATCTGAGACAACTGTTTCGGATAAAACGGGCTGTCCTAATCGCCTCATCAATAGCCAAATATTGAGGTTTTTTGCCGTATGCCTTGAACTCCAGAATGATCATCAGTCTGGACCTTTAACTGCTTTATTTTATTCTACAAGATTCCGGAAAATCTCTGAATATTTTTCACGGCGGCTAAAGCCACCATCTCGCTTTCATCCCCAGTCTTTAGACACGGGGCTGAAAGCATCGTTGATTCTTTGTAATCCCGCTTAGTCGGTCCACCAAAACCACCTCGATAATATTTCACTGCTGCCGCCGCTGACATCCAATCTAGAGCCGCTTTGGCCAGTTGTTTCACCTCCGGCTCCTTCGCAAAGTCGTAGAGA
>NZ_JAAHIE010000165.1:0-13575 GCF_010671945.1 Moorena sp. SIO4E2 | reverse complement strand
GCTTGACCGTGGCGAATTTAATTCGCCACGGTCAAGCGCACCTAAAATATACATTCTGTTTTGGGCTGACTTTGGACGTAGTTATAAGGGTTTGAGCTTGCCATTAAGCGATGCAGCTTCGGAACAGGGGGTTTCCCCCACTCGCGCTTTGCATCAAGACAATGACTTGAGGGTTAATTTCCGACTGTATCTTCCATGAGCCCATTGGCATCAAAGCCTTATAGAGTAAGCTTTTTGGGGCTCATGTCACCACCTCAGCTACTCACGTCAGTTTAATTATTGACCGGTGAGGTTTTATGCTATAAAATTAGTGGTAGTACTTAAATCAATCTAGGAACTTAAGAGTTATGGCTGATAATGAAATTAAGAGCGCTGTCATTTTACGCAGTGAAGATTCTTTTGGAGGAACACCTGAGCTCTTGTCTGGATCTACAAGTAAGAAGAGCAAGAAAAAGAAGAAGAAGAAGCAGGCAGCAGCTTTAAAGCCTCTTGAGAAGGCTATGTTTAAACAAGCAAAGCGTCTCGACGAGGCGACAACGCTCTATAAGGAGCGCCATGAGAAGTCCAATCGTAAGAAGAAAAATGGTTGGATTAAGGATTTCGGAAAGAACTATTCCAAGAGTATGTCTAAGTTGATGAAATTTTAGTTTGGTTTCTGGTCTATCGTTAACTTCGATGTAATGCGTCAATGTAATCGCTATTATATTGAATCCAAAAAGGATTTGAGTTCTTCAAAAGTTTTTGGAATGTTCATTACATCACTTTGAAGTTTTTTACAAGGGCGGAGCTGGGCACGATCTAACTTTTGATAAAGCTTGCTAAAATTTAGTTAGGAGAACTTCCATGAGTACACTTCAGAAAGAAAACACCATTATCCTAGAAATGGGATCGGCAAAGAAAGATGATATTAAGGATTTGCAATATGGTGAGGGTAAGCTTTTTAAGAGGATTGCTAAAGTCATTGAAGAATTGAAAGAGAGTGGTGAGGTTGCAGAAAATGCTCAACCAGTAATTGTTGTGGTGAAGAAGAAAAGCGAGAAAGATTGGTAAGTTTCTAATCGATCTGAGGAGCAATACGAATTTCTGTCATGGGCTTCGTAGATTTGTTTTTCAGGGGTAAACTGAGTTGCTAACTCAAGTCCGCTTGACTTTAACCCAAGATTGAGTTCCTCCTTTGGCAAAGCTATTGTTATTGATTACTTCAATGAATCTGCATCGGGGGCTTTATGCCCCCGATGCAGATTCATTGAAGATAAATAGGAACCTCTAATTATTGTACTGGTCATGTTCAAGTAGACCCGTGAACTACCCCAACTTACTTAAACGAAGTAAGTTGGGGTTTCTAGCTTGGCCGTAGGCCACGCTACGGGAACACGGAAGAATGCCGAAGGTGCGCTTTCGGTTCTCCGTAGGAGACGCGGGGCGCGTTCGGCGAATTAAATTCGCCACGGGTCGCACCTCAACTTAGACGGACGTCCAAGTTTTGGTCTTACTCCTTCTCCACCCTTAGTTGACCTCTCCCGTCCCAGAGGAGGATAGCATCCTGAAACCTTGCTCCTCTAATGTTCTTTGGTGCATTACCATCTCTATCATGGTGAGTTACGCAAATATGGGCAAGTCCAAGTCTCACATCTAGTGGCAGCTCGTTGATTCGGTAATGACAATTAGAACAGGTTTTGGAACTGGGGAACCACCGATTTATTTCGACCAAAACGTTACCCTCAATTCTCGACCTCATATCATTAGACCTCTTGCAAAAGTATTTTTTTGATACTGTTTTCGTCAATTATTGTTACTGTTTTCTGTCTGCTGTCTCCTATCTCATGACTTCTGCAAGAATTATATTATATCTACTTTGTGATAAATCTTCAAGGTCTTGAGGGGTCAAAATTACCCATCCCTGCGACTGGTGGGGAATTTCGACCCCTCTTGCCTCCCCTATTTGTTAAAGATCTATGTGTTAGTAAAGTCCTGTGTGTCAGTAAAGTCCTGGAAAAGATCGCTTAGATGAGCCCTCCTGTAACCCTCAAATTTTGTCCTGTTATCCAACGTGCGTCATCCCCAACAAGAAAGGCCACTACGTCGGCAATATCTTTAGGTTGCCCGAGGCGCCCTAAAGGGGTCATCGCAATGGCTTGCTCCAAAACTTCAGCTGGATTACCTGTCCGAAGCAAGTCTGTATCTGTGGGTCCCGGTGATACGGAATTGACCGTAATTCCTCGATCGGCCAATTCCCATGCAGCGACACGGGTCAGTTGTTCTAGAGCTCCTTTACTTGCAGCATAGGCCGCAATGCCGGGTTCCGCCAAGACTGTGTTGATTGTAGAAACATTGACAATACGGCCATGGGCGCTTAAACGGCGAGCCGCCTGCTGGATTGTGAGAAAAGGAGCTGTAGAATTAACTGCCAATACCCGCTGCCAATCATGAATTGAAAGTGCTTCAATGCTACCAGTCTGTAGCTCAGCCGCACTATTAACGAGAATGTCAATTCGTTGCCATGCGGCCTCAGTCATCTCGAAGAGTCGTTCAATATCAGCAGGCTGAGCTAGCTCAACCGCCATAGCTCTAGCCTGTCCCCCCTGGGTTTCAATCTGAGCAACAACCTCTTCAGCAAGGGCTTGGTTTCGTAAGTAGGTCAGCATTATTGCCGCTCCATCCTTAGCCAGCCGCTCTGCTATGGCTCGTCCAATGCCTCGCGAACCACCCGTAATAATAGCAACCTTACCTTGTAGTTTTCCCATTGCAATTTATCGGTTTGAACCCCTGTCCTTGTACACCCTTGCTCCCAAAGTATTTCCAGTGCAAGTGTTACCAGTGCTAACGTACCCTGGCAATCCCCATGTCTTTTGGCTAGAGTTTATGACCGTTTATAGACTCCTGGTGCAAGATAAACTGAAAAGCGCGGATCTTTGCCTGGTCGATAGGCTACGAAATTATGGGTTGATAATTGAGAGAGTGGCTGATCAGAGATTGCCTTCAGTAATGACTCGTAGGGTGAGGGGTCAACTCCTTGAGATCGGGAAAAGGCACAGACCCGTTCCTGGGCGATTGCATCATTTTCAATATTAGGATTGAGCGGAACATAAAGGGTCGCCGCAACGGGGTGATATTCCCCTGGAACGAGGGTATAGCAAGTAACAGGGACTTTCCGCCAGTCTGGTGTCGTGTGTCCAGTAATTTCTAGTAATGCCTCCTCAAATTTCCCCCTAACATGGGTTTGAGCAATTTCTGCCTGTTTATCGATCATCCCAGCATCAACCCCCGTATGGGGCAAATAAATCTTGAGTCTGGGATGGTCTGAATGGGCCAGATCGAGGGCTAGGAAGAGGGGAACAACCGACACCCCCAGGCTGGTGAGGTAGGAACAAAGTGATTGCCAGGCAGGGCCTGCCCCTAACCTCGTCATGGCTTCCTTAGTTCGCTCAGGCCCAGATTCAAAACCAGCAATATTGAGATTAAGGTAGGTTTTCATCACAGGATTTGGTCTGTCAGACAGCCAAGCGACACCTTGCCCCATGGGAGTGATGAAATCGGTTGGATCGGGAGCAGTGACTAAATCTTCAATTAGAAGATAGTTCTCAATGGAGAGATCCCGAGCCAATTCAGGAATACTGGGCAGCTCTCGCACAAATCGACGCGCAGCCTCAAGATTGTTACTCAAGCTATGGGGACTATGAAGGACTTCAAAAGACATCCGTAATTCATTGCCCCGACCATTGCTCCAGGCAAGGGAGAGTTCGAAGGGCATCCCCTCAACAGATACATTAGAAAAATGCTGCGGAGCACTAGCTACAGCGTCACCCCATGGGGTACCGAGTTTGCGGAGGAAGGCAACTATGGTATCCCGACGCTGTGCTGGGAAGGCTAATCCATCACAGGCTCGATGTAGTTTGTCACAGGCAATATCAATATAACTCGCTTCTCGTGAATAATAGTTTGAGGCGAAAATTGGCAGGTCATCATAGGCCCGAGTATCAGCCTTGCTAAAACTATCACTGGCATATTCAGAAACGGCGATCGTTGAACTCATAAGAAAACACTCCAATTTAGGAGATGAAGGACGGATAAATTTTTCTAATGCAATGGAATCAGTTACCACTCAGCAGGTAACTTTAAAGTACTGCGCAACAGAGAGCCAGGTTGCCATGGCACTTCTTCAGCTGGAATGGCTAAGCGTAAAGTAGGCAGACGTCTAATCAAGACAGAGAGTGCAACCTCCAGTTCCACAATAGCTAGGAGCTTACCAGCACAGCTGTGTATACCAGTTCCTAAGCCAAAGTTCGGTTTGCGAGGTCGCATGATATTGAATGTGTGCGGATCTTCAAACAGGGCAGGATCATGATTGGCAGAGGGGAAAGACGCTAAAATTGCATCACCAGCACGAACAAGCGTATTACCAACCTCAACCTCCTCGGTGGCGTAGCGAGCAAAAGTAACATGGGCGTCAATGGGAATATATCGAAGCAATTCCTGGACAGCCTGAGGCATCAGCTTGGGTTGTTCTCGCATGAGTTGGGTCTGTTCTGGGTGGGTTAAGAGCACAAAGATCGCATTTGCAAGTTCCATGCCCGTTGAATCATACCCTGCGAGTAATAGGATGGTGGCAAGGTCAATGAGTTCAATTTCTGATAGCTCCAGGCGCTTATCCTCAGGTCGCAGTAATTTACTAATAATATCATCACTTGGAGATTCCCGTCGTCGCCCTACAAGCTCAGTAATATAGGCATACATTGCCTGCATACGAACTTCTACTTCCTCTTGGGTCAAAGATGAAGTGGAGGAAAATCCATCACACCATGCTTTGAATTGGGGACGATCTTCTAGGGGAATACCCATGAGTTCGCAAGTGATGTGTCCAGTAAACGGTAAAGCAAATTGCTCAACTAGATCCGCAGGGGGTCCCTGAGCCACCAAGTCATCAATCAGTTGCTCCGTCATATTGCTGATCCAAGGCTTCATTTGCTCAACATGACGAGGGGTGAGAGCTGCGGCTAAAGCCTCACGTAATCGTTTATGGTCTGGAGGATCCATCCCCAATACACTCGTGCGGATCGGTATTGGTGTTAAGCGAGCCTCATCATACTTAGTTGTTTCTCTGCTAAAACGTGTATCGTGCATGACACACTTGACATGTTTGTAACTGGAGGCTAACCAGGCATCATCCCCATAGGGAACACTGATTCGTAGCATCTCATCCCATTGTTGCAGACTGGTGTAGATTGGATCCATGTCAAGGGCAAAATATTCTCGAAAAGGGTAAGGCACAGGACAGTCTCGTTGACCTAACAGGCTGAGTGGGCGCATGTCAGTCCAGTTTTTCTCAACGTTGTCAAGGCAATTTTGCCAACTCTCGGGGCCGAAAGCGGTTTGCCAGCCTTTAGGAATTTCAAGGGAGGTGGGCCATAGAGAGTATTGACCTTCGGCATTGCATAATACCCAGTAGTCCCTTGAATGGTCTGCAAAAGGATTTGTCATGTTTACTTTCCTATATGAGTTATTTGAGGGAAGAATTTAGAGTTGATGAAATAAGTGAGGTATCGACGGACAAGATGACGATCGATGCAAGGAAACTTAAATGGTGCTTCGGCTAGGCCGGTTAAGGTGTTGCTTTGGTCGAAGCAGATTTGACTGAGTTCTATGAGCTTGGGCAATGTACGACTAAGGACTGCGGCTGATGCTAGGGAGTGGCCTTCTGGGGCTTGATCAACATACTGTTCTAATTGCTTAACCCATTCAGAGTAGGATACCGTGGTTAACTGGTAGCCCAATTCAGAGAGTTCATTAAAAACTACATCTAGCTTGACTGTTGTGGGACAGGTGAGGTGATGCACTTTACCTATGGATTGTTCATGACGGGATAGATGGACAATTGCACGTCCAACGTGATCAACTGGAATTAGATCGATCGCGGCATAATCTTGATAAATGAGATCTGGGACAACCCGTAGAACAACCATCGCCCTGACTATTTGCCAGAACATATCATCAGTACTCGCAATACCAGTAGTAGTATCACCACTAATTCGTCCAGGGCGGTGGACAGTTACAGGGAGCCCACGATCCGATGCCGCCCATACTAACTCTTCAGCGACCCATTTACTAGAGACATATCCGCTGGGTAATACAGAATCTGCTCGAAGTCTACAATTCTCATAAACTATATCAGGATTATCTTTAGAACTTACAGCCACTGCAGCTGTTGAAACAAAGTGCAACGGCTTCACGCGGCATCGCGCAGCAAGGTCCAGTAACTCCGATGTCCCCAATACATTGGCTGGTTTAAGGTATGCATAGGGTTCAATAGCACTGACCTGGGCACCATTGTGATAGATAGCATCAATTAATTCTGTCAGCTTAGTGAATTCCTCAGCGGATAAGCCTAAACTCGGCTGGGAGAGATCACCACATACTGGAATGATTCGCGATCGCCAAGATTCAGACCATAATTGATAAGAGTTGAGAGTGGAATGGATGCGTTTATAGGCAGCTTCATGGTGGTTGGAGCGCACCAAGCAAAATACATTAGCATCAGTCTGCTTAAGAAGTTCATGGAGCAAATATGCCCCCAAAAAGCCAGTTGCTCCGGTTAATAACACCGAGGCTGGGTGCGTATTCCGATCGAGTTCGACTGGGCGACTCTGGTCGGGAGCAATCTGCGGATTAAGAACAACTTCAGCAGCAAGGTCAATTGAAGTAGAAACTATAGGTGCTTCCTGATCTACTACTATTGCCAGGTCAGCCACCGTCTGTCGCTCGAATACAGTCTGCACTGGCAAACTTATCCCAAAACGCTGCCGAATCTGACTGACTAATTGTGTGGCTAGCAACGAGTGACCTCCAAGGGCAAAAAACGGATCGTCGATCGTGACTTGATCAACACCCAACAGTTCTGCAAACAGAGTACATAAACCAATCTGGGTAGGAGTTTTGGGGGCACGCCCTTCAGCAACAGAAGTGAACATTGGAGCTGGTAGAGCCTTACGATCTATTTTACCGTTCACTGTCAGGGGAAATTTCTTCAAAGGGACAATAGCGGCGGGGACCAAGTATGGAGGTAAATCATTAACGAGGTGGGCACGGAGAGCATCAGTATTGATAGAATCCTGACCAACCACATAGGCTACTAAGAATTTTTCGCCCGGTCGATCCTCACGAACCATAGCGAGGGCATCTGACACTGAGGGACAATGGGTAAGCGCAGCTTCTACTTCACCCAATTCAACCCGAAAACCCCGAATCTTGACCTGATTATCAGCTCTGCCTACAAACTCAAGCTCACCGTGGCTTCGCCAACGAACTAAATCGCCAGTCCGATACATACGGCTTCCCATACCCTTAAAGGGATTTGCGACGAATCTTTCTGCCGTCAGCTGAGGTCGGTTGAGATATCCACAAGCTAAGCCAGGCCCAGATACGTAAAGTTCACCAATCACTCCAGGGGGAAGAAGCTGCAACTGGTCATCGAGGACATAACAGCGAACGTTGATAACCGGTCTGCCAATGGGGGGTATCCCATTACCAGATAGGGGAGAACTCAAGGTAGCACACACTGTAGTTTCAGTGGGACCATAACCATTGATCAAGCAGCGCCCAACAGACCACCGTTGTACTAACTCACCTGAGGCAGCGTCCCCTGAGACAATGAGATGGGTCAAGGAAGGTATATTATCTGGTGATAGCACCATTAATACTGCTGGCGGCAAGACAGCATGGGTAACGTGATAGTCTCTGATCAATTGTGTCAATTCCGGACCGGGCCGCACCTGATCTGAAGGGGCCATCACCAAGGTAGCACCATTCAATAGGGCACTGCACAGCTCCCAAACTACGCCGTCAAAACTCAAAGAAGAGAACTGGAGGATGCGACTCTCAGGTGTTACCTCAAAGTACTTGATTTGTGTTGCCACCATACTCGAAATTCCGGCATGGGTTACCACAACTCCTTTGGGTTTTCCTGTAGAGCCTGAAGTGTAAATGATATAGGCTGGATCAGACACATGAAGCGGCTGAGTGCGCTGATTGTCTTCTATATTAGCCTGTAATGGAGAATCCTGTTTTTCACTGCTGACGCCAAGGGAAGTCTGCCAGGGAAACTGATCAAGCTGTAGTTTTGGAATATTGAGCTGTGGAGTACTAATGACACTATCAGTTGTGGTGATCAGCAGCCATGGTTGGACGTCCTCCAACATGTATGTGATGCGAGAGGCTGGGTAAGAGGGATCTAGGGACAAGTAGGCTGCACCTGCTTTGAGTACAGCTACAACAGCAATGACCCATTCGGGGGATCGTGGAACATTGATAGCGATGGTCTGGCCTGGACCTACTCCTTGATGGATCAGTTCATGGGCTAGCTGGTTGGCACGAGCATTGAGATCTTGATAGGACAGATGCAAAGCCCCAAATACAAGTGCGTTGGCTTTAGGCCTTTGGGCAACTTGGGCTTCGAACAGGTCGGGAAAAGGTTGTGAATTGATGCTGCAGTCTGTATAATTGCATTCGATCAAAAGTTGATGGCGCTCCTCAGGACTCAAAAGGTTGAGTCTACTAATCCGCTGTTTAGGGTCAGCAATTGCTGCGGTCAAGAGCCTTAAGAAGCGATCGATAAAAGCCTCAATCGTCTGACGATCGTACAAATCGGTACGATACTCAACCAAACCATCAATTCCAAGCGGTGTCCCATCCTGATGTCGGTGCTCATCAAGATTCATCACTAAATCAAAACGACAAGTTCCCAAATGAACCTGTTTGCGAGCAATCTCGACCCCTGACAAGTTGAGCTGATTTTCTGGCGCACTCTGCAGGGCTAGCAAAACCTCAAAGAATGGGTGATGCGTGATGGATCTTACAGGTCGAAGTTTCTCGACCAACAACTCAAAGGGAATATCTTGGTGGGCATAAGCAGCAAGATCTAGATCCCGGATTCGGTCTAAGAGATCGCAGAAACTTGGGTCCCCAGAGGTATCCGTCCGCAGAACGAGCAAGTTAACAAAGAACCCAACCAAATCTTCAAGCGCGTCATCCATGCGATTAGCCACAGGAGTACCAATGGGAAGATCAGTTCCTGCACCCAGACGAGTTAAAAGGACAGCAAGACCAGCATGCAACACCATGAATAGACTCGCTCCTTGTTGCTGAGCCAGATCAATCAATCCATGATGGATCTCAGGGGTTAACCGAAAGGGAACAAGAGCACCTTTATAGGAAGGGACAGCAGGTCGGGGGCGATCTCCAGGAAGCGACACAAGCTCAGGTAGATCCGCTAAGTTTTTGCGCCAATAGGCAAGTTGGCGAGTAACAATACTATCTGGCTCGGTATCTTGACCAAGTAGTCGTCTTTGCCATAGGGTATAGTCCGCATACTTTACAGGTAGCGGTGTCCAGTCAGGGACGAGACCCCTGGAACGGGCGGCATAGGCCTCCGAAAGGTCACGCCATAGGGGGGCAAAGGACCATCCATCACAAGTAATATGGTGTAGGAGAATGAGGAGGACACATTGATCATCTCCCAGGACAAATAGTTCCGCTCGGATTGGGATTTCAGTACTGAGGTCAAAGGGTCGCTGACTACTCGCCTGAAGCTTCTGATCGAGCTCTGCTACAGAGGTGTGGGTGAGGGTTAATTGAAACTGACCCGGGTCTAAGAGGATCTGGCGTGGTACACCACTAATTTCCTGAAAGACAGTATGTAAGCTATCATGTCGGCGGATGACGTCACGTAAAGCCATCTCCATAGCAATTTGATTGATGGGGCCAGCAAGCTCAAAAGCGATCGGGACACTATAAATTACACTAGAAGTATCAAGAGCATGGACAAACCAGAGACGCTGTTGAGCAAAAGACAAGGGGACAACACTGGGGCGGTCCGTAGGCATAAGTTGAGGTCGTCCCCGCTCCGCTGTGGTTAGATGTGTGACCAGCTCAGCAACTGTTGGCGAGGCAAAAACATTGGCAACCGCTAATTCCACATCAAAGCATGAGCGGATACGGCTTAATAACCGCATCACAGATAAAGAATGTCCACCCAGATCGAAAAAATTATCGTCAATCGTAACTTGAGTAACACCCAGAATTTGAGCGAAAAGACCACACATGCGCTCTTCAACAGTATCTCTCGGGGCGCGTCCATTCTGAGTCGAACCAATACGGGGAGCAGGCAAAGCAGAATGATCAACTTTGCCATTAACAGTTAACGGGAACGTATCCAAAATGACAAAGGCAGTGGGCATCATAGACTGAGGTAACCGCTCACTGACATGAGTGCGCACTGATTCTAGAAACTCTCCTGCATGGTATGAGACAGAGGGAGAGTTCACATAAGCCAATAAGGAATCGTATCCCCCCTGATCCCCAAGTCCACCATCATTATGAACAGAAGTGTTATGAAGAAGACTGTGGGCCATGAAGACCCTAACGTTAGCCAATTGACCATGATTCAATTGACCATTCTGGGCACACAACAGGATGTCAAGATGACCCTGGTTCATCGTAGACCAAGTTACAAAAACTTGATAATCCAGTAACTCTCCAATCTTATAGAACGCTTCTGGATTCCACGCAGTAGAGTCTCCAGACAACAGATGATCTCGCACAACCTCAATATCATAGCCCGCATCCAACTGTTTTATGGCTTTCAGGGCAGGAGTAACACGACAGTTGGGTACATTGACTAATTTGAGGTGGGACGGTCTCTCCTGTTTGAGATAATCCACCAACTGTTCAAGGGTGGTAAATTCTGCTCCCCAAGTGATTACAAGCCACTCCACAGTCGGTATTTTCTCTATTGTGGTTGAGTGTTTATGAAGGGTAGCGTTGTAACGATACTGGGACATTTCATTGTGGTGTAAGCCCCCTTTAACTCGCACATCTACATAATCAATGTCTGATCGTAGTTGACCTAAGGCTCGGAAAAACTCTGGATCAACTAATAGTTCCTCTTCCATCACTACACTACGTTCAACAGCAGCTTGTAACGACGGAGCGCTGAGAGTGTGTAAGTCAGCACTTCGCAGTTGAACTTCAGTGTGGAAACAGTGCAAAAGACGCAAGTTCCGAATGTCCCCAATGAAAATACAACCACCCGGAACTAGTAAATCCGCGACCTTGTTGAGAACATCCAGCAAATAGGTAGCATTGGGAAAATACTGAATGATGGAGTTGAGAATTATAGTATCGAAATACTCCTGAGGTAACCCTTCGATGACATCAGCACTTTGAGCTCGAAGCTCTACATGATCGGCTAGGGATGGGTCACGAGCAACCTGATGACCTAACCTTTCAATTAAAGGTGCCGAGAAATCAGTTCCCCAATAAGACTCACACTCAGGAGCCAATTGGGCTAGCAACAAACCAGTACCAACTCCAATTTCCAAGATCCGCCGAGGCTGAAGACCACGAATCTCCCGCAGTGTCATCTCCTGCCATTCCTGCATCTGTTCTAAGGGAATGGGACAACCGTCATAGCTACTGTGCCAACCTGAAAAATCTGCTCCCAAAGGAGAAGATCCATCGTTGTCGTAGAGGGAGTCATAGATTTGACGCCAAGTTTTCAGTTGTTCCCCCTGAATGTTCTGCGTCCGTGATTCAGTAGTTTTGGTAAGTAGGTAGGCAATCAATCGCTTTTCACCGGTCGAATCCTCACGAACTGTAACGACTGCTTCACCCACCTCCGGATGATTGCGGAGTTCCGCCTCAATTTCGCTAGGTTCGATGCGAATGCCACGGATTTTAACTTGTTGATCTGAGCGGCCAAGACAGACAAGCTGATCAGAGTCCATCCACACTCCTAAATCACCAGTGCGATACATCCGCGATCCTGGTGACCCAAAGGGATTAGCAAGGAACCTTGTAGATGTTAAACTCGGTTGACCAAAGTAGCCTTGTGCAAGGCCAGTTCCTGCCAGATAGATTTCTCCTGGTGTACCGGGAGGAACAGGTTTTAGCTGCTCATCAAGTACATAGACCTGGGTGTTTTCCATCGGTCTACCGATCGGGACTCGATTGCCCTGAGGCCGACTTTCAATAGGATAAAGGGTGACATATGTGGTGGTCTCTGTGGGACCATAACCATTTACCACAGTAACCTCAGGGCAAGCATCCCACATCCGCCCAATAGCAGCTACTGAAGCTTGTTCCCCACCAATCCATACTTGTTGAACACCTGCGAGGCATGTGGGATTTTCCTCAGTAATCAGATTGAATAATGAAGTAGTTAAAAATAAAGACGTAATAGATTGCTTCTGGATAACTTGCTGAAGAGTAGAAACATCCAAGGGTCCAGAGGGGGCAATAACTAACTGTCCAGATCGTAAAAGAGGCACCCACAGTTCATAATTTGAGATATCAAAGCCAAGAGAACTGTGAAATAGCACCCGCTGCTGAACCTCATCTTTCCAACACTGATCCGCAACGAATTCTAAAATGGCTCGATGGGTAATAGCGACCCCCTTAGGACGCCCTGTCGAGCCTGAGGTGTACATAATATGAGCGAGATGATCAGGTTGCGTATCTATAGCAGGACTATCTGGATCCTCCTTTTCTAAATGGACATCTACTCTAATTGTTTGAATATTTTTTATCCCATCTAGATGCTTTGAAGTACTGAGAGTCAGTAACGTTCGTGCCCTTGTTTCATCTAATATCCAACGAGCTCGGGCTAAAGGTAAACGGGGGTCTAGAGGAACGTAGATGGCACCTGCTTTAAGGACAGCAAGAACAGCAATCACTAACTCAATCGAACGCTCGATCTGAATGGCAATAGGAGTTTGTGGTTCAACACCAGAACGAATTAATAGGTTAGCTAAGTAATTAGCTTTAACATCAAGCTGCGTGTAGGACAGGTGAAGCTCATCAAAAACAATGGCAACCTGATCTGGAGTCCGGTTAACTCGATCCTCAAATGCCTGGGGCAAGGTCGAATTTGCTATTAATCGCCTACTTCCACTGCAACGTTTATTAATCATCATAGCGGTAGAATCCATTAACTCTCTAACTTTATCCTGATCTAGCCCTCCAAATCAAAAGGCTCCCGATTATAGCAGAAGTCATTTGTCAGAAGTCATTTGTCAGAAGTCAAACTCTTGCGCTTCTTGATGCAATAGCGAGTGGGGGAAACCCCCAAGACCGCTTAGGTGCGCTTTCCGCATTAAGAATTAAATTCGCCACGGGTCGCACCTCTGCATCGCTTACAAAGGGTGTGAGACTTTTGTCATGTCCTAACTGCCCTGGCGACTGCTATACAAAGAAATATAGCGGTTTTTAGCCTCATGAGGTACACATAATTTTTTACCTTTTCCCTGTTCTGACTTTACTGCTCCGAAGCTGGGGGGGCGACGAAATAAGCTAAAATCCAGACTCTATAAGTGACCTAGCCCTTAGACCTCGTTGATAATACTTTCGTGTCTTGATGCAATAGCGAGTGGGGGTCTCCTCACAGGGGTAGGTTTTTTCTAAGTACAGGACAAAAAGTTGAAAAGATAGACAGGAAAAGGGTTTCATGGAAAAAACAACAACTTTCAACGAAACCCTCATGAACCAGGTTAACTTGCTGGTGCAAACATTGAAACCTGATCTGAA
>NZ_JAAHIE010000164.1:0-13696 GCF_010671945.1 Moorena sp. SIO4E2 | reverse complement strand
GCTGTCACCAGCAAATTCACTGGAGCACTCCTAAGGGAGAGAAGATCTAGGAGCCATATGAGGGGAAACTTTCACGTATGGTATGACAGGAGAGGTGCCCTCCTTAATCGGAGGCATCGACTCTAACTAAGCCCCATAGCGGAAACGAGGGGGAACATGCCAGCAAAAGTCCTGGATGTTCGGCGAGGATGCCGCCTGTCGCGAGGGATAAAACCTTGTAATCAAGACGGATACCCCCACCTCGCGAACGCAGGTGGGGGAAGCATTCAGTAGGGATTAGGCACAAGGGAAAAAAGTGATGGGGTAAGATGTTATGTTCAATCTAGAAAATTCGACCCTCTGGGTGGATAAAATCTATGGTTGGGGAAACTAGACCGGTTGGGGAAACTAGACTCCCCCTGTGGGAAGATTCCTAAGACTATCCTCATCAATCTATTTCTATTCTGCTCACCTTTATTGACTGGTAAATCAGGTCTGGGCAATACCTTAAAATAGGTTAAGTGTCTAAATATACTGACTGCCGTCATCCTTTAAAGGATTAATAGCCTTAAGGATCAAAACTAGGTCGGTTGACCAATAATCTCCGAAAATTACCATCCTGCAACCCCAAAGGGGTTAAGCGTTCAAATGTGTTAATCAAGAATTGGGCACAATAAAAGTAAAAGAGGACGATCAGTGTGCTGTATCTCGCAGAGGTAAGAAAGCAGAAAACTGGGTTTATGGGTAGAGCTCAGGCCGAACTTAAACTGCTGGCTTTTCAGCGGACTGACCAGAGTTGGAATAAGGTGTCTGGGGAGGAAGTGCTTCCGACAGAACAAGCCAATAACTTTGGTGATGGTGCGTTGGTGATTGTTAACCTGAGTGGGAATCGACAAATACAGGGAACAATCGAGGCAGCGGGGGGAAGGTTAGTCAATCTGTTGCAAAATTTCTCTCGCTTGCTAGAAAAGTCAAAAAACCAGGAAGAAGAAATTGAGCAGTGGAAGCAATCTTTGACCTATCAAAGTCAAGAACTCAACCGTCGCGAGATGGAAATGGAAGCGCGGCTTGAGCAGATGCAAACGATGGAGGAGGATTTTTCCAGAATAGAGCAACAACGCCAAGAACTGGAAAGTACTCAGGCAGAAACTGCTAAACTCAGACAAGAATTGGAGCGTAAAAGTAAGGAGCTTGAAGGTGCTTGGGAACAACTCCGGGGACAGCAGCTACGCTTAGAAGAGCAAGTTTCAGAGGGTCAATACTCTGTTGGTTTAGATGCTCAGCAGGCTGGTGTGATTCAGCAATTGCTCAATCGCTTATCAGGAGGATTAGAATCAACACAATCTGTCTGGGAACCACTGAATCAAGCCTTGGAAGTAGTCAAGCATCAGCATTCGGTGTTGGATACTCACTGGCAGCAGTTAAATGAACAGCGTCTATTAGCTCAAAAATTGGAAGCAGACGTTGAGGGTCACGGGGAGGAAGTCCAACATCAAACCCAAAAGTTACAACAATTACAAGCATCCTGTGAACAGGCAAACCGCGAAATGCAAGTGCAGCAAACCAATCTAGAGATCAAGCTCGAATCAGCTAGGATGGTGAGTCTGCAACTCCAAACTCAGCAAGAGTTATACCAAGAACTGGCTCGAATGGCAGCAACATCAGGGGATGTCAAGATTAGCCAAATGGTGGATATTGCAGCACTAGAAAAAATGCCCTTGGGTGAGTTACAGGATATAGTTCAGAATTTGCAGCAGGATTTGGAAAAAGTTGTACGCTTCGTCAATGACCAAGAAGAAGAACTAACACTCCAACACCAAGGGATTGAAGAACTACAAGAACAGATTAGGGTCGCTAGTGAGTATGATCGTATTAGTCTAGAAACCCAGTTAGCAGATGAGCAAGACCGTTACCAGATGCTGGACAGAACCTTGGTGGGTCAACGCCGGACTCTATGGGAACGAGAAGAAATTCTAAATCAGCACCTACGAGTGTTGCGACTGCGGCAAGGAATTGTGGATAGTAATGGTCAACAAAACCAGAAAATTGACTTAGGACCAATTTTGCTCGAACTAGAAGCACAGTGCAAACAACACTCAGATCAATTGCAACAACTAGAACGAGAAATTGAACAGATGCGCCTTAGGGTTAGCGAAGCTGAAGAATTGATGAATCAACAAACCCAAGAAAAGGATGCTAAGCTGGCTCAGGTAAAAAATTGGGAGGAAAGTTGGCTATCCAATCAGGTGAAGGTAGCTCAACTTTGGGGGAAAGTCGATATCTATGAAGAAACCCTACAGCCATTGCAAGATGCTCTCAATGAACTTCGACAGAAGCTGGAGGCGATCGCAAATGCTCTGAATCAAATCCAGGAAACAGGTGATTCTCAACAACAAGCGATCGCTCAAATATCCCAAATCATCAGTAGCTTAAGCCAATCTCCAGAGTTGGCAGCTTCTTAGGTTTAAGGTTTAATATTGAATGTTGAATGTTAGAATGTTGCTCCCCCAAGGCGATTCGTTGTAGGGTAGGTTGAAGAAGAAAAATTTATCAGAAACTAAGAGATAGAACTGTTTCATAGTTCATACTTTATAGTTAATCTTTATAGTTAATACTTCATACTTCATACTTCAGTATTAAGAATAATCCATTCTTCTTCTACCAAGGCTGTTACTCCACCAGGAAAGGATGACGTTCGAGAGCAGTTGGGAGCAGCAATTAAACCAGTCACGGCTTCGATTTGCTCAAAGCTGAGGGCTTTGGTTTGGTTTTCCTGAAGGAACTTCCGAATCACACGACGTTGCAGAGCTAGGGGAGCTTGCTGTAATACCAGACGATTTAATCGTGGAGGGCTATTGCTACCAGGATCTTCCTCTAAACTAGGTACTGCCATGGCTTGCTTCTGGATTTGCTCAGCAGTGTTTTCCAGATATTCCACGTCTGCTCGCAAGATTTCAGCAATTTGGGACAAGGCTGTCTCAACTTGTGGGTTGAAATGGGTTTTTATATAGGGTATTAGCTCTTGGCGGATGCGGTTACGGGCATAGTTAAGGTCTTGATTGTAAGCATCTACCCAAATGGACAGTTGCTGCTGCTCGCAAAACTGGAGAGTTTCGCTACGGGATGTGTCAAGTAGGGGACGCACCAGACGTACTCCAGGAGCAAGAGGTCGTTCCCAGGTCAAAGCTTGCAAGCCATCAGTCCCTGAACCTCTGATCAGGTTATAGAGGACTGTTTCAGCGCGATCGCTTTTTGTGTGACCAGTGACAACAGTGGCGTAACCTTGAGTTTGGGCAATGTCAATCAGGGCTTGATAACGCCACTGCCGCGCTGCTGATTCGCTCTTTTTCACTTCAGGGGCAATTCGTAGATGAAATGGAAGCCCCCAACTTTGAGCAATTTGCTGTACATGAAGGGAAATTCCCTCATCATAGGTCCAACGGTGGTCACAGTGGGCGATTCCTAGCTGCCATTTCCACTTGGGCTGTAAATCTAGCAGTAGTTTGCTTAGGCAAAGGGAATCTTGCCCACCGGATACGGCTACTAAAACCTGCTGATTCTTTGGTAGTAGCTTCTTTTGCCGCAGGGTTCTATGTAGCCGTGCATGAAGAGGTGTCCAACTCGGTATCTCAGACATTAGAGTGGTTATGAATAGTTATCCAAAACTTTGACCAAAAATTTGGGTCTCAAGCCCCGTCCTTCGTCCGACGGCTTTTGTGCTATAATATTACGTAGGGTTATCCCACGTCAAAATGATCGTCTTAGAATTTAAGGTCAAAGGGAATAAAACTCAATATGCTGCCATTGATGAGGCGATACGCACTGGTCAGTTTGTACGAAATAAGTGCATCCGTTACTGGATGGACAACAAAGGGATAGGACAAAAAGACCTGTATCGCTATAACACGTGGCTGAGATCTGAATATCCTTTTGTCACAGACTTAAACTCTCATGCCTGTCAAGCTTCGGTGGAAAGAGCTTATAGTTCAATTTCTAGGTTTTACGATAAGTGTAAAAAACAAGTCCCTGGCAAAAAGGGTTATCCCAAGTTTAAAAAGTTTTCTCGGTCAGTTGAGTATAAAACATCAGGCTGGAAACTTTCACCTGATACCAAGTCTCTAAAATTCTTAGACAAAAAAGGTATCGGGTTACTATTGCTTAAGGGAACCTGGGAGTTATGGCGTTACGACCAAAATTTGATTAAACGAGTTAGATTGGTTCGTCGCGCAGATGGCTATTATGTTCAATTTTGTGTAAAAGTTGAGATTAAAGAATCTCTAGATCTGTCCCATACCAATGTGGGACTTGATGTGGGTTTAAAAGAATTCTACACTGATTCAAAGGGAAACACAGAACCAAATCCAAGATTTTATCGTAAGGGCGAGAAACGGTTGAAATTTTATCAACGCCGAGTTTCTCGTAAAAATAAAGGCTCTGCTAACCGAAAGAAAGCCATTGATAGACTAGGTAGGCAGCATCTTAGAATAAGTAGACAACGTGAAGAACATGCCAAAAGACTGGTTAGAAGTTACCGCAAGAAGAGTGCAGCCTTTATAGTTGGTAGGCTATGCATCAAAGGTGGCAGGTTTTGTTGTAAGGCTGCACTCTTCTAAGGTTTCGTCTCCGGCACGTTGCGTAATCAGGTCTAACGACCTTGTCGCCTACGAAGATCTAAGAGTTAGGAATTTGGTTAAAAATCACTGTCTCGCCAAGTCTATTAATGATGCAGGTTGGTATCAATTCAGAAAATGGTTGGAACATTTTGGTACTAAGTTTGGTCGGATAACTGTTGCAGTTAATCCGGCTTTAACCAGCCAGAATTGTTCCCAGTGTGGTGAAGTTGTCAAAAAATATTTGTCAACTCGAACTCATACCTGCAAATGTGGTTGTCAATTAGACAGAGACCACAATGCAGCCATCAACATTCTTAAGAGAGCCTTCAGTACGGTGGGGCACACCGGAACTCGGATCCATGATCTGTTCGCGTAGCGTCGGCGAAAGCCGATACGCTTTGGGAGATCTGTCCTCTACTCTTCCTGACTCCGGTCTGGTTGAGCAAGACGGGTCGTTGAGCAAAGAATCCCCGTCCTTTTAGGCCGGGGAGTGTCAAATTTTGAATTTTGTAGGTCATGGATAGCCTAGAATCCTATAAATTCTAAACGCTCAAGGTTGTTAAAAGCTTTGAAATCGGCCTGTTCACTACGATGCTCCCATGTCAACATTTACCAATAGACTATTAGTTCAGCTTATTTAAGCTCATTCATTTCTTGCCAGACATCATCCATTAGGGAATTATCATCACCGTTTTCTGATTCCTCATCAAAGGAAATATCGTCCAGTTGAAACATATCTTCATCACTATCATCAGACATTTCACCGAGATCAAAATCATTACTACTGTCTGTTGATACTGCTGACAAATCCAGCAAATCTTCTTCCGCTGCTGTCGGTGATTCTACGAACTCTATATCTTCGTCAACACTATCGGAAAAGTCTCCTAAATCAAAATCATCTTCTTGACTAGTTGGGGTTTGTTCAAAACCAATATCTTCCTCACTTTCCGACTCACTATCGGAAAAGTCTCCTAAATCAAAGTCATCTTCAGTACTGCTTGGGGTTTCTTCGATAGCAATATCTTCCTGACTATCGGAAAAGTCTCCTAAATCAAAGTCATCTTCAGTACTGGTTGGGGTTTGATCGATAGCAATGTCTTCATCTGCATCAAGTGTTGGTTGAAGTTTCATCTCATCGGAGATAGCAGTTGAGGCATCTTCCTCCAGTGCTTCAGCTACTGATATTCCAGTAGCAGTCACAGCGGCTGTGGCTGCTCCAACTCCAAGCTCCAATCCAGAATCATTGCTAGTTTGTGGCTCTGGGAGGTCTGGCTGTTCTGCTACCTGGGTTGATGTGCTTTGCAATGTTTCACCACCAATAGCTGATATATCATCAACTTTATCCTGAGTCTCGACAAGGCAAAATTCTAGATTAAGTCTTACCTTGCCTTGCTGCCAGTCATTAGCAGCAAATTGCAACACTTCACAAGGAATACCCGATTCGCTAAACCAACTTTCCTGTTCTGGAGTCCATTCATCCCCTAAGACTTCTACCAATTTCTTTTTGATAGCAACTAAGAATTCACCGACCCTAAAGGTACGGTTACCAATAAAGATTTGAGCAGATTCATCCACTGATAGTACTTCACCAACAGCGAGTGGCTTGAACTGATTATCCACGACTATTTTCCCCGATCAAACTTTTCGATAAGCTTCCATGCCTAGAGGGCAGGAGTTTCATTGCCCAACCATTGAACTAACTATTCCTTTGAGGCAAAGGTCGGTTTCCTAGGGTTAATTCCCCGATGCCTCTAGGCATTAAAGCGGGTTTTCAGTAGAAGCAATTTAGGGCATGCACTCAATCACGGAAATATATAGTTCTTAGAAGAACCAGCCGTAGGAATGTAAGCCTTTACCCAATAGATTGACTCCCAGATAGCAAACCCAAACAACTAGAAGTCCTGTCCCTGCCAAAATTGCTGGTCGGCGTCCTTGCCAGCCACGGGTAATGCGGGCATGGAGATAGGCAGCAAACACTAGCCAGGTAATTAATGCCCAGGTTTCTTTTGGGTCCCAACTCCAGTATGAACCCCAAGCCTCGTTTGCCCAAACGGCACCGGCAATAATCCCAATGGTGAGCAGAGGAAACCCCAGCCCAATAATACGATAGCTGATATTATCGAGAGTGTCGGCAATACTAAGCCTCTGGGGTGAGAGGGTGGGTGCTGTGGATACCGATGGTAGGGGTGAGTCGGGGGTAGTTACTAAATCGAGCACTGCTGTAGTACTAGCTGCATTACTCTGTCCCAGTTCAGCTAAAGGGGATGAGGTATCAGAGGTAACTACAGCCTGAGAAATTGGATCATTACCGTTGCGCTGTAGTTTAAAATTGGAATTCCCTGGTAAGTTATTCGGTAAGTTATTCTTGCTGCGATAGCCACCAGTACCGACAGAACTTCCTCGCAGTTCCACGTTCTGACCACGGGTAATCACTAAAAATGCGATCGCTACCAGGGCACCTACCATCAGGGTAGCGTAACTAAGCATCATGATACTAACATGCATCATTAACCAATTGGATTTCAGAGCAGGTACCAATGGAGCGCTTTCCTGCATGTCTGGTGGTAGGGATAGAGCGGCAAACGCGGTAATTCCCATGGCGACTGGTGCAGTAGCCACCCCTACCAATCGGCTGCGACTCATGTTTTCAGCAATTAGGTGAACTGTGGTAATTCCCCAGGTCAGGAAAAACAGGGATTCATAGAGATTACTGATCGGGAAGTAGCCTGCCTCTAGCCATCTTGCTCCGAGTAAGGTAGCAGTGCAAAGGTTGGCGGTTGCCATCCCTGATATTCCTAAGGGTGACAAATAAGGAATTTTAGGAAAAGCGGCTCCTACCCAGTAAATTAACATCGTCACAAACAGGACGAAAAAGGAAATATTATCTAATTTGTTCTGGAGTGTAACCAGATCCATAAAGCGTTCTCTCTCAAGTCTTGTATAAAGCTTATATTATTGCAGCATTACTACTATCCTATCGGTTCGATGTGCCCCTTTTGATAGAGTGCTAGTGGGTTAGTGTGTGAGTTCGTCTTTAGGGCAGAAATAGTTTAAGTTCAAAAATCGAAATAAATGTAAGGCAGACCACTCTGAGGAGCAAACAACCAAACTACGTAGAGACCTACTGGTACCAACAACAACTTCACCGGCCAGTTGAGTTGTAATTTCAGACCCCTTCGGATACTGTAAACCCCAGCCATTGAGGCTGCTAAGCTAACTAACAGGAGAAGCACCCAGAAGCGTTCCATACCAATAGCGGTTAAGTAGACTTTTTGACCAAATTGGATGTCAGCTGGGTGACCCCAGAGATTCTGGATGACTAAACTGGCTTGTTTGAGATTGGGGATGCGGAAAAAAATCCAGGCAGTAAACACCATAAATTGGGTCAAAAACCAGCTTACCAAGACCCCTGACCAACTTTGCCACCAACGTTTTATCCCATCTCTATTTTCACAGAAAGCTTCGGTCAAGCGATGAAGGACTAAGGCTAGACCATGCAAGCCACCCCAGGCTACAAATCCCCAAGCTGCTCCATGCCAGATACCAATAATGACCATTACGATGAATAGGTTAACGCAGGTACGAGCAACCCCTTTACGGGAACCGCCCAAGGGAAAGTAGAGATAGTTACGGATCCAATCCCCTAGAGTGATGTGCCAGCGACGCCAGAAATCCGCAATGCTGATACTGAAATAGGGAAAATCAAAGTTTTCTGGAAGATTAATGCCCAGTAACACTGCACTACCACGGGCAATGTCTACATAGCCGCTGAAATCGAAATAGAGTTGTAAACCGTAGGCAAAGATAGCTAACCATAAATCTCCACTACCAGCCCGTTCTATATTGCCAAAACACAAATCAACAAAAATCCCAATGTGGTCGGCTAACAGTGCCTTTTTAATCGCACCAGATGTAATCAACCAAAGTCCTTCTGTTGCTCGATCAAGACTTGGAAATTGTAAGGTTTTAAGTTCAAGGGCAAACGGATGATAACGAGTAATTGGACCAGAAATAAGTTTAGGAAAAAACAACTTATAAGCAGCAAACTGGAGGAGATTACGAGTTGCTGGAGCCCCACGATAGACATCAATGAGATAAGCAATGCCCTCAAATATAAAAAACGATATTCCTAGAGGAACAATTAAGTTATCCCTAATCCAATTCGCCCCATCTTGGGCAATGGTAAAGTTGATGATTACTGCCAAATTTGACAACATAAAAGGAATATACTTGAAGCCGAGCAAAAAGATAACATTTAGGAAAATACCTAGCCACAGTAGTCTTGACCGTCGGTTATTCCAAAAACTATCAGCCAATAGCCATTCTTCATTGGAGAGATGATAATTCGTAGCATGGGAACCAGAAACTGTATTCGTTCCAAGTGCTTGTCCAAAGTAAAAATTAATTAGGGTAATCAACACCAACAGGGGAATGTATTGGATTTGTAGTGAAGCATAAAATATTAGACTGCTACTTAATAAAACCAAAAGTTTTAGTTTGGGAGAACCTGTGGCAGCTGTAGAAGATTGCACCAACCAGTAGATTCCCAAAACTGCTAGCAAGAAACAGCTGTAGGTAATCGAAATAAATGACATTTTTTAAAGATCAAGGGTGAAGGATGTTTGCCTGATAGTGTGTAAGCATTCAGCTATCAGCCATCAGCATATGCCCGTAGCGCATATGCTTACATATCGTTTCCGTTTGAATAGTTATAGCGGTTTGCGTGTAGGTTAAGTATAATTACGAATCTTGACTACTGACTACTGACTACTGACTACTGACTACTGACTACTGACTACTTGTTGTTATTGTAATTAGCGCGGGTTGCAAACCGCTATATAATTATTGGTTGTTCGTTAATTTAAAACTGATTAATAATTAATTATTAATCACTAATGACTAATGACCAAGGCATCATTGGATCTTTAGCCAACTGCTTAGAAACTTGGTAAGCACCATAGCGGTTGAGATGGCTGGGGTCGGAAAAGTAGTCATGTTTAGTTAGCAACATCTTATTGAAATCTCGGAAAATCAATCCCCCTTCTAGATCAAAGTTGTACATGTATCGCTGAAATTGTTTATCATATTTGCTCCGCACTGGATCTAAATATTCTTTAGTCAGGGGTAGGTTGACCATAACGATACTAAGGTCATGCTTCTGGGCAAATTCCAGCAAATTTCTTAGGGCTTTGTCTTGCTGACCTCCTAGCTGAAAATACCGGTAATCACCATCATAAATACCGGGAACTTTAGGATGTTTCTGGTAGTAGGTAGCGGTGTTAAAACGAGTTGACAGGGGAAGGAAGCCATCAAAGTCAATTTTCCAGGTTGGGGATAATGTCTTTTGAGGCTTTTTGGCAGTCTCGGTTGTGTCTAGTTGGAGGAACTTTTCTAGGTCAACCAACTTTTCCCGTAACAGAGATTTGAGCTGGCTTCGGTGAGGATAAGTTAAGGAAATTTTGGCTATTGACTGATTTAGCCAGTCACTGATTAACTGATAACTATCATTAAAAACCTCTAGAGGTTGGTCTGTGGCATCTGTCGGTAATAGTGGTTGTTTAGTGCGGTTCGGAAAAACTCCTGCCATTAGAGCTTGGTAGCCTGGTGATGCGATAATCGAGTTGTAGGTAGCATCAACTCGACCATTGTTAAAGGCTCTGACCCCATCAGCCCAAATAATCAATTTAGGCAGTTGCTCCGGAGTTAAGACGCGCCGAACCATGAAGTCTACTACCTGAGCTGTGGCACCATTAACCCCAAAGTTAAACACGTCAATGCCAGGATAGCCCTGTTCTTCCAAGGCATTTTGGAGGGCAATGGGATCGATTCCCCGCATGGCTCTGGAACTGCCCATAATCAGTACATCAGGGATACCACTCTGAAGCAGGCGTTGTTGGTACAGAGCTAGCTTTTCATCTAACATCTGGTTATTGAATGAAGGATTGGGCGATCGCGCTGCGGCCAGCATGGCTGCCATGGTAGCATTGCCGTTTTCATTCACAATCACCATGGTATCCCCAGGAGCAGTAAACCCAGAGGTATTGAAGTTTTCAGTCCCGAGACCCGCCCCTTTTTGCAAAGATATTTGGGGCAAAGCAATGGGTTTGGGTGATGAGTTCGTCACTGCCTTTACTTCTGCTGATGGTGAGGCTTGAGACTGTAGCAGCTCACTAAAGCGCCAATCTGTGATCAGTGTTAGTAGTAATCCTGCTACGCCCCATACCATGCCTACTGCTACGCCTTGGATAGACAATTTTCCCCTAGCCTGTCTCTTGTCTGAGAAGGCTGCCATGTCTTGGTTTTCTACAGTTGGTACAAATAGCTGAGAGTAGCATAGCAAACGCTGGAGTATGTAAACTAAACCATCAACTGCTCCTTTGAAACCCTGGTTGAGATCGTCGTGGGTTAGATCACGACGCAGTACTGGTTCCCCACTGGGAGTTACCAAATCACTCAGGTAGGCATCTGAGGCAGCAAACTCTGGGGTAGCTTCTGGGACTAGACGCTGTCGATGAACAAAATCAACTCCATAGTTCCAGGAGGGGGAGGTAGCACCAGCGCGACGTCCATAGAGCCGCAACCCAGTAATTTCCGACATAGCCAGCTGCTCTAGGAAGCGGGTAATTTTTCGAGTGACCTTAGATTTTCGAGGACAGACCGTTGCCTCGCTCATGATGTGCAACAAGTCTTGTTTACGGCGAATTTTTACCCTTACTCCACCTGTTACCAATCGTTGGTCAATGTCGGGATTAAGTAAGCGTTCCAACAAAAAGGTCAAGGCATCGTGATGCCCTGTTTGGGCTAAGGAATAGGTGGATTCTCCTAAACTCTGGTGGTCTGCTGCTGGTAAGTTGAGCCAGTGAATCCAGGCTGGGGATTCGGTTTCTGGCAGTAAGGAATTGTTGGCAGCTTGACCATTCTTTCCCAAGGGGGGTTGGAGAGAGTCAGCTTCCTGAGACAGTAAGGTTTGACTAGGGAACTGACTTGACTCTACACCATAAATAGTGGCACCCTGGATACCTTGAGGAGCGATTAAATCGAGTATTGAGGCAATGGTACTGACTAAGGTTTCTTTTTCTGGGGCAATAGTTTTTCGGCGGTGGATGAAGCTAGAAAATACATGTAGGGTGGTTTCTTTAAGAATGGCTCTAACGGTTATTCCTACCGCTGCTAACCCCTGATTTAATAACCGCTGGATTGCTTCTACATCTCCCCAACGAGCCCATTCCTTGAGGACTTCTTCTGGAGGGGTCAAATCTACTCGCAGCTTCCAATCAGGAGTGGCTTCGCCACTTACCTGAAAGCAAATCAGGGCATCTCGAAACCCTTTGAGTTGCAAGGAATGTAACCGGTCGATGATGGGCTCAGATAGTAAGGAGGGATCGGGGCTGTAGTTAGAATTACAAATTATCCAGAGCCGTCGGTTAGGGGGTGAAGGGTGAAGGTTAGTTTGTTTAAGGTTAGAACTTGCCCCGGAAAATCTTCTAGCTTTGGAATCTTGGTGTTGGATCCGGACTTTAACACTGACACCTAGGTAACTGAGGGATTCACTGAGATAACGAGCGATCGCATCTGGAGAACCAGAACGGGCAAGACTTTCGTTTGAGACAGTTAAGTCCGCATCAGTATCAGTGGTTATGGCGTCGAAAGACGTCTGGGAAGATTGGTTAGAAGCATTAGTGGCATCATCGGTCGGTAGTTTGATAGCGATTTGCTTAATCCAGTCTGGACGCTTCTGCCCCACTCGACGCCCATAAACAATTATTTGATAGATCGGGTTTGCTAAGTCTAGGGGAAACTGAACTTCTCCCTGTTGCAGTTTCAGGGCTTTGATAAGGCGGTTGACTAACTTATTGGCTTCTACTCCCTGAGGGTGTTCACACAGAATGTGCAAATTGTTCCCTCGCAAACGGATTCGTATGGATAACCCAGGTTGCCTAATGGCACAATAAGCCCACTTGGCAAGGGAGGGCGGAGGAGCTTTTGGGAGACTCTGATCGACATCCAACATCACAAATTGATTAACTGGACTGGTAACGGAGGAATGATTTCTTCATATCTTAGATGCTCGCCTTGATTTAAGCACAATTTTCTGAAGACTACTTATTTGTTGGGCAAATAAAATTCATTTAGCTGACAATAGAGGTTGAAATCCTCAGCAGCCCAGACTCTAAAACAGGGGGGCTACACAAATGAACGCTGACAAAAGCAGCTTTGAGACTCAGTAGGTAAATCCCAGGTAATATTGGAGTCAACAGGACTTACGCCAAACTGGGAAACGCCCTTATCTAGTAGTCTCAGGAGGGAGACCCTACAAATAGATAAAAATCGAGTTACTGTGGAAGTCTGGCTCTTGTGCCCCGATGTGAAATTTTTGGCTTTGTTTAGTTCATTTGTACTAAAAATAACCCAGATGTCTTCTTCTCAACCAGAAATACCAGAAATCAGGTCAGCAGACCTGTTTAATTTAGAAATGCCCACAAAATTCTTCGTAAGTCTAGGGACTGCTCCAATGCTTTTAGGTATACTCTCAATACAAGCTATGGGTTCATGGTTAGAAGCTACAGGTATTAGTAGTGAGGAAGTGTTTCGAGGGCAGAGATTGCCTGTTCTCCCTTTCCCAGATTTGGAAAGGGATGATCAAGATGATCAATAGTTTAAATTGACTTCAAATTTGCTGTTGTTTTTGCTATGGATGTACTACAAAGTTGCTCCTAGTCGTGGATACTGCCATCGGGCAAAACTGCCCCCCTTAGGTTTGCCCCTGTCAGTTTCACCAAGAGCTTACCATTAGAACCCACTTTAGCTCCACTCATGTCAGCTCCACTCAAATCAGCTCCACTCAAATCAGCTCCAATCAGATTAGCCTCTCGTAAGTTAGCATTACTGAGGTTAGCTTGAAATAAATTGGCTCTAAAGAGATTAGCACCTTCGAGGTTAGCCCCGGCAAGATTGACCCGATGGAGAAAGGAATCTTTTAGGTTAGCCTGACTTAAATTAGCGGATTGCAGATTCCGATTTGAGAAGTCTCTTTCTTTGAGGTCTGCTCCGCTAAAATCAGCACCACTCAAGTCAGGAGGGGCTTTGGGAGTCCGAGATTGAGC
>NZ_JAAHIE010000163.1:0-13730 GCF_010671945.1 Moorena sp. SIO4E2 | reverse complement strand
TTGAAGCTATTACTGAAAAAGGTGCTTGTTTAGGATTATATAAACTTACCTTGAACTTACCCTCAGGGAAAATACTGACAGGAGGTGGGATTTATGGCAGTTATTGTCAAAAATTGAGAAACGAGCCAGGAGTATATTGGGCTCGGAACAGGATTTGGAGCTTACAAATCATCACGCCCAAGTCATTTCTGGTAGTAACTTTAGACATCAGCTAGTTTGTTGCCTACTTTTGCTTAAGTTCTGATATAGCACTACGCATTCAGATGTAAGACAATTCCTAAACTCCGAAACGTAAGTAATCGCTTACTTCTGACTTCTTACTTCTTACTTCTGACTTGCACGTAGCGCTATAATTTCTGTTTTATCCATGATAAAAACCTCTCCTTGTCTGCTTTTCCATCAGCCTTAACTATGGGTGTTCAACCAGATTTGTTCTGATCGGCTATTGATCTGATCGGCTATTTACCAAAGCCAGAATTTCTTGCCACTCCTGATTTGATAAAGGCTTCTCTACCAACTCCACACCAAAACAATCGGCAGCAGCATGAGTTAGGGCATCCACCACAATGTTTATTAAGGCATCTCCCCGTTGAGCCATGGGTAGATCAAAGGGAGGGGGCGCTTCCCCAAACACTTGAGTATACAGTCCAGCATCTGGTTCTAAGGGAATTGAGCCATGCTGCAAAGTCACATTACCACGGCGCAATTGAGCACTACCAATCAGTTTAGAACCATCTGCCAACACTAAATCGGCACCAGTAGCAGTCCCGAAACAGTTGGGATTGTGAATATACCCCCGTCCGGCTGAACCATAGTGCAACTCTACACCAAGCGAGCGCCACCCCTGAATCAAAAACTCACAAATTTGGTGATAGGCATCAAGACGTTTACCAGTCAACCCGGAATTAACCACCATATAGGTCAAATCTCCCTGATGTAGCACAGCTCTACCACCAGTGGGACGCCTTACCAGCTCTACTGGTTGTGATGCCCAAGTGAGTTGTTCCCAGAACTCAGGCCAACGGCGTTGATGGTAGCCAACAGAGATGGTTGGTGATGCCCAGGTATAAAATCGCAATACTGGGGGATGTTTTCCCCGTTGGTGCTGGGCTAGTAGCCACTGGTCAATGGCCATCTGAAGCCGCCCTGATGCCTGTAGTAAGGGAATTAAACGCCAGGATGAACTCTGAAGTGGTAAGTCTGAACTATCAGAAGTCTCAAGTGGTAAGTCTGAAGTATTAAACAATGCCATTGTTGGCTGATTTGTTCGCTAACTGGTATGTTTTAATCTTTATCCTTCACCTGTGTGGTAATATCAACTGGAATCAGAAGATTTTAGGCCGCACCAAACTCAGCTTGTAATAAGTCATCATTGTCATCGGCTATAGTGGCTACCACGGTAATGGCGCGAGAAATTTCTCCTGGGGACAATTCAGCAACAGTTCGCGTGGATAACACGACAACTTGATCCTCAACAATAGCAAAGCGGGATTCAAAGGTGTCATACCAGTTCATTTCCAGGAGCTTGCGCATCAATTTTGCCTCGTCCTTGGCAGGTAGATGCATCACAGAAGACCAAGCTGTGAAGGTGTCATCATCTGTGGAACCAGTGAGCTGAACGAATACTTCCACGCTACCGTACTGAAACTTCCACAAGTAGCCTTCTTCACTGTGGCTTACCATAGCGCTATTGTTTTGTTCCAGGCTGGAGATGACCGTTTCAATGTTTTCGACATAGTTAACGGCAGTCATAGTCTGGTTGAACTCACTGGCAACGATTTCTGCCATTGACAAGTCTTGACTAGATAGAGTGTCAGGATTCGGCTGTGGGTTTGTCATAATCTATTTCTCTGTGCTGGTCTTGGGGTTTGCCTAAGACCCAGTATCACCTGTAGCTATGCTTCTTGACACGTTGAGTGATTTTCTTAAATCAAGGGTCGAGACATGCAATTAGGTGAGACAGGCAAAAAGGAAAGGGTCAAGGGGAAAAAATGATTTTGCCTTAACCTTTTTCCTTGAACCCTTGTCTTAGATTTTACCTTTGAGATACCGAAACACTAACAAATGCCCTTGAACAGCTTCTGACTTCTTGACCAATTTTCTAGGAGACAGCTTTTTGCTGATGTTTAGATACCTGATTCAGACCGTTCAAAAACATTGGCACAAATTTTTCGATAAACCCTTGTGGATCTTGCTGCCAAGCCTTTTGTGCTACCTGAATCCTGGTCATTTGCAGTTCAGGGGCTAGCAAGGTTTGGGGTAAGCGCTCGATCAGGTACTGAGGACGTTCCCACACTGGCAAAGTATTGGCAACCTCTAGCAAGTTATTGAGTCGGCGCAGTTCAGCACCTGCCATCAGATCTATACCAGATTCATAAGCCGCCTGTTCTATCGCTACATACTGGCGCTTTGCCTGTTCGACCTTCTGTCGATGTTCTGGGCTTTTCTTGGCAATTTGTGCCAACCACCGATTCCCCCAACGCACATGACCAACTTCCTCTGGGAAAATCTGTTCAATGGTTTTAAGAATCTTAATATTTTCTTCCGTTTTCGGTGCCTCTTTCAATGCTTTGATGTGAGCTGAGAAGTACTCACATCCCCGTTTTTCGGTGACATTAATCGCTGCCAAACCACCGATCAGTCCATCGTTCAGCTTTCCTGGTTGTTTATAGCTTTCCTGGTCGATCAGTCGATCAAATTCCTTGATGTAGGACACTCCAGGGGGCTTACCAATATCTGCCCCCAGTTTCATGAGTAGGTCAGTCAGCCACATGGCATGACGAGCTTCGTCAGCAATGTGATGAGATAGGTCACGCACCAGTTCTTTTGGCTGACCATCCAGCTTTTCTACCAAATCCGTGAGATCCAGGCAACTGTGTTGTTCGTTGTAGCGATAGCGGTTGAGCATGACCAGGTGAAGTTTGCGATCGCGTACCACATGTGGCAGGATTTCACGGGCACCCATGCCATTGTTTGATTTGTGAGGATATGCAACTGTCATAGATTTTCTTAGCTAAACCCGCACCAAACCCACGTCTGACCCGATAGGGGAACGGTCGTTGAATTGGGGACAGGAATTATTTATGACCAAGTCTACTGTAGACTATAGCGTTTAGATCTCGGTTGTTAACATACTCCCAAAGGCCAAGAGGCATGCATGTAAGAGGCAAAAGGCAAAAGGGGCAAGAGCTCCGGAGTTTTATTCGACAATAAAAAAAGACAATACAGGTTTACATCTCAAATACAAACGCGCTTATCATGAAAAAAATTACTGGACCTCGTAGCAGCAAAAAACATGATTCAGTAATAAAATCAATCTAAAATCAGTGTGGCTCGAAGTGTTCCTCAATGGACACTGAACCTACGGTTTCAGCTGTCCGAGGAATTGCCGTCAAACAAACAATTGAGCGATAGTAAATCCGCTGTTCAGGAGCCATATTCGTATCCATCAGCAAAGTGAATAGTTTTCAAATATTTTGGATGAACGTCAAACCTTTTGCCGACTGTGGTTAGTTTGAAACTTGGTCTAAATCGAATCGCCACTCGACCGGTGTAGATTCCTAGGTACTTCCCAGTTAAAACATTAGCTTTCACTAAATCCCCTGTCTGGAAACCCATAAAGAACTTTTGGGATGGAGCATGACGGATTGGGAAGCCGTAGCGGTCAGTCCCGCAACGCTGACGAGTTCCATGACCTTTTGCCTTGATTAATAGTGGCTTAACTCCCTTTAAAAGTAGCTTTTCCGGTGTAGAGGCACCTACGCAAGCCGCATCAGTCCAGTGGTGTTTCTCGATGCCTCTGGTCTTACGGTTAAACTTGGTTGTACCCCCTGTACCTGTTTCTAATAGCAAACTGAACGATTGCAGCCTTCTGAACAGTTCCCATCGGGTAGCGTTAACGGCTGCCGCATCTTTCAATGGTGCTAATGCTTGTGCCAAAATTCGTTTGAGAACTAATGGTTTTTTTTTCAGGAACTCTTCAACAGGTTGGTTTCCTTTGGCTTGATTACAATAATGACAAGCCAATGTTAAGTTGCTCACACGGTTACTACCTCCCCTTGATTTGGCGATGATATGTTCAATCTCTAAGGGGACATTTTCAACGCCGCAATAAGTGCATTTTCTACCCCATTTGGTCAATAGATACTCTTTTACTTCAAAGCCAAAGAGCTCTCCGTGTTGATACTCAACACCGCTAATCTCAGGATTTTGTAATTCCTGAGTATCGAACCTAACCAGCTCAGTAGAGATGGCTGTAATAGGACAAACTTTGAGCATCCGTCTGACCCATGTTTCAATGTTGGCAATCCGACTCTCAAGAGAGGGAGGTAACCATCCTTGTTTACGGGTTCGATTCAGAAATCGAGGTTTACGGTAACGGGTTTTACGGTTACGGCGTGCCCTTCTTAATGCCCTACGAGATTCAAGGGCGTCTTTAATTTGTTGCCCTCTGTGAGAGATTTCTAACGCTCCTACAACACGTCCTGTCTCCTCTTGAACTACGGCAATTCCAGTTACTTTGCTTCCAGGGTCAATCTTAATCCTATGAGGATGAACTATCGATTCTTCCGCCGTTCTCTCCTGTAGCACGATCGTGAATGGATAGCGCTTGTAGACTTTCGCTCGTCCTTTTGTGAGTAGTTCTCTCGCCCGTGCTGGATGGCAAGGGTCAAGAGGCAAAATGTTTTTGTCTACTACGAAAACTCGCATTACTTTGAACGCTCAACATAAGTTGGTAAGGTTTGCCTCGACGTGTTAAGACTCGGTACTTTCTGAGTAACACTGGCTTTCCCGAATGACCTGTTTAATTACCCAGTTGTAGTGCTTGAAACTGGCACGCATTTCAAGGTACGAATTTTAACGCTTAGTCTTAACGGCTGCGCGAGGCGAGGATTTCTTGCCTCGCGCCGTCTGGTCAACAGGCTTTATTCAAGCCCACACTGTACCTTGAGGGTCAGTGTGCGGTAGTTGACCCTAGAGGATGGCTAATGGTCTTAGTTCACCATTGACAAAGTATTAGACATCGTAGTATAGTGCGAACTCATAGGGATGAGGCCGCAACCGCATGGGGTTGACTTCGTTGTCTAGTTTGAATTCAATCCAGTTGGTAATGAAGTCTTCGGTAAATACTCCTGATTCAGTCAAGAAGGTATGATCCTTTTCTAAGGCTGCCAGAGCATCCTCTAGAGAACCGGGGGTGGATGGAATTTTGCTCAATTCCTCTGGAGAGAGGTCGTAAATATCCACATCTAGAGAGTCACCTGGTTCAATCTCGTTCTTGATGCCATCAATACCAGCACAGAGCATGGCAGCGAAGGCGAGATAGGGGTTACAGGTGGCATCAGGGCAACGGAACTCTAACCGCTTGGCCTTAGGATTGGGGCCAGACAGAGGAATGCGGATGGAAGCTGAACGGTTGCCTTGGGAGTAAGCTAAGTTGACTGGGGCTTCAAACCCAGGAACCAGACGCTTGTAGGAGTTCGTGCTGGGGTTGGTAAGTGCTAACAGAGCCGGGGCGTGCTTGAGTAAACCACCGATGTAATGGAGCGCCATGGTACTTAGGTTGGCGTAACCATCACCCCAGAACAAGGGTTCCCCATCCTTCCAGATAGATTGGTGGGTATGCATTCCCGAACCATTGTCATTAAAGATTGGTTTGGGCATGAAGGTGACAGTTCTGCCATACTTTTTGGCAACATTTTTGATGACATACTTATAAGTCATCAGATCGTCAGCAGCCTTAATTAGGGTGCCAAAGCGGAAACCCAACTCGTTCTGTCCACCTGTAGCTACCTCGTGGTGGTGCTTTTCAATGGGTACGCCGCACTCTGCCATGGTTAGCAGCATTTCGGTACGCATGTCTTGCAGGGTGTCTGTGGGGGAGACAGGGAAATAACCTTCTTTATAGCGAGGCTTATATCCGAGGTTACCACCTGCTTCTTCTCGACCAGAATTCCAACGACCTTCAACGCTGTCTACATAGTAGTAGCACTGGCTCTCGGTTTGGTCAAAGCGAACATCATCAAACACAAAGAATTCAGCTTCTGGACCAAAGAAGGCGGTATCCCCAATGCCAGTGCTGATCAGATAGTCAAGGGCTTTCTGAGCAATGCTGCGTGGATCGCGGCTGTACCATTCCCCAGTACGCGGTTCCTTAATGCTGCAAATCATGCTCAGGGTTGGTTCTTTCATGAATGGGTCGATCCAAGCCGTTGTGGCATCAGGAACCATTGCCATGTCAGATTCGTTGATTGCTTTCCAACCCCGAATACTTGAACCATCGAAGGGAACTCCATCGACAAAGGAATCCTCTTCTATTTGGTCTTGGTAAAACGAGCAGTGCTGCCAGATCCCTGGCATATCAATGAATTTAAGGTCGATGATTTTTATGTTTTGGTCTTGAATCATTTTCAAGACTTCTTGTGGGGTTTCAGGCATGAATGACTCCTTTGATCAGCTTTACGTTTGTTTACAAAGAAACAATCTTAGAAAATTACTTGAGTTAGTGAATCTACCAAAATTGGCGACACTTAAGCTTTCCCAAACCGAGGACGGGCTAGGTAAGCATCCGAGTCAGTTATTCCTGGGGAGATACTTTTTTTTGAGTGGTGCAAGCAGCACGATTTTCTTAAAAGCATCTTGATGGGCTTTTCCCTTGAACAGTGAAAAGTTGTAGTTCCCTGATTCCTGACTCATCCTAGGGATAGAAAGTAGGACATTATGTATCTAACAATACAGAATGTCCTAAGATGATCGGATCTCATATGAATAAAAAATTAAATTTTCGAGTTCTAGACTAAGTCAGGTTCGCACAAAGGCTCGCACAAAGGCTCAACAGAAGGTCTTTGTCTGGTCACCATGGCACAGAGGCGAAGACTAGGCTCTGGTTAGTGGCAGGTTTTGCCTAAATCCCTCTATATGGCCTCTATATGGGCAATGGGGTTAGTGGGAGCATTTGGTCGGTCGGTTCTAGTTTCCCTGTTTCCCCCCTCTGGAAGTGTCTTGCTCAACTATAAGGTCACATCTATGGTGGGCAACGCCCAATTCTCAAGAAGCATTAAGGATGAAAGCAACAAGCAACAGGGTACAATCTAGTGATGAAAGATATGTATACGCTTAGCTCCAGCCAATTATAGCGTCTGGAATTGAGCACACATTCAACTTGCTGTTTAACTCCTGTGGAGTGCATAGTGTAGCGCTCTGTACCTGTTGAGTGCTCGCCCTATATCTAGGGAAGAGGTCAATAGTAAATCAAAAATATCAAGATTGTTGTTGGGAGAATAATTTAATGAGGGATCTAGTCACAAACTTGATTAGGAATTATGATAGCTCAGGTCGCTACCTAGATCGGGATGCCATCGATTCACTTAAGTCTTACTTTGAAACTGGCACCGCTCGGGTGGCTGTAGCTACTTTAATCAATGGCAATGCTGCTTCTATTGTCAAGCAAGCATCAGCACAACTGTATGAGGAAGTTCCTGAACTGTTGCGTCCAGGTGGCAATTCTTATACAACTCGTCGTTATGCTGCTTGTTTACGAGATCTGGATTATTACCTGCGCTATGCTAGTTATGCCCTAGTTGCTGGTGATACCAATGTCCTGGATGAGCGGGTTCTACAAGGGTTGCGGGAAACCTATAACTCCCTAGGTGTGCCAATCGCTCCAACCGTGCGTGGGATTGAGATTATGAAAGATATGGTCAAAGCAATGGCAACAGAAGCTGGTATTGGGAATATCGGATTTGTTGATCAGCCCTTTGACCACATGAATCGTGAGTTTAGCGAAACAGATCTTTAAGACATTGATGGTTGGTTGACAGTTGACGGTTGTACGGGTGACTGGAATGGTTGCCCGTACTATAGCGCTGCGCGCAGGGAATCGGGAATCGGGAATCGGGAATCGGGAATCGGGAATCGGGAATCGGGTAATTGCTGATTATATTGCTAATTTTGTCAAGGTCTATTACTTGAACGCTGCTCCAGTAAGGGACGAAACTAGCAAACCTTCCAGAGCCGACCGCCACAAATGATTGAATTGCTGATTGAAATGCGATTGGCCGTAGGCCACGCTACGCGATCGCTTAATAGCAGGCTTGCTGGTTTGTAGCACTCAGGACGGATAACTTGCTTCTAAAATAGTACATAAATACTAAATCACGTCCAGTATGTGTGGTAGATTCACCCTGACAACTATAGGGGTAAGCCTAGCGCGAGCTTTTGATTTAGATGATGTGCCAACCCAGGAGGCTAGTTACAATATTGCCCCTACTCAGCTGGTGGCAACAGTATTAAACCCCTCAACTGAGACTGAGCGACAATGGCAATTGTTACGTTGGGGTTTGATTCCTAGTTGGGCAAAGGATATAAAAATTGGTGCAAAGCTGATTAATGCTAGAGCAGAAACGGTAGCAGAAAAGCCAGCATTTCGCAGTGCATTCCGTCGTCGGCTTTGCTTGGTTGTAGCGGATGGTTTTTATGAGTGGCGAAGACAGGATGGCAAGAAGCAACCGTTGTATTTCCATATGAAAGATAAGCGTCCGTTTGCTTTTGCAGGACTTTGGGAACTTTGGAAAAATCCAACGGGTGAGATAATTGCTTCTTGTACAATTATAACCACAGTAGCTAATGACATTATCAGTCCGCTCCATGATCGAATGCCAGTCATATTAGAACCTAGGGATTATGATTTATGGCTGCATCATCAGGTAAGTCAACGGGAGCTATTGCAGCCACTACTGATTCCCTATGATGCCCAGAAGATGAGTGTTTATCCCGTTAGCACTACTGTGAATAATGTCAGAAATAATAGTCCTGAGTGTATCATCCCTGTGGAACTTGATAATAATTAAAATAGTCCCTACAATTCTACATTTTAAATCACCATGACTGCTTTTACAGTAAGTTTCAAATCTATTATTGAACTGACTGATGACCAATTTTATAAGTTATGTCGAAATAACCCGGAAATAAAATTTGAGCGCAATGCCAAGGGAGAAGTGATTATCATGTCACCTACTGGTGGAGAAACTGGTAACCATAATGCTGAAATCATCATCGATTTAGGTATTTGGAATCGAAAAGCTAAATTAGGGGTTTGTTTTGACTCTTCGACGTGCTTTAAACTCCCTAATGGTGCTGACCGTTCTCCGGATGTAGCGTGGATTAAACAACAACGCTGGGATGCACTTAAACCAGAGCAACGCCAGAAGTTTCCACCGATTTGCCCGGATTTTGTGCTAGAATTAATGTCTCCAACTGATCGGTTAACGGTGACTCAAGCCAAGATGGAGGAATATCTAAAAAATGGGGTAAGTCTGGGCTGGTTAATTAATCCTCAAGCACGGCAAGTGGAAATTTATCGACCAGGTCAAGTTGTGGAGGTGTTGGAGTCTCCTAAAACTTTATCAGGGGAGGAGGTTTTGCCTGGGTTTGTCCTGGATTTACACTATCTTTGGTAAATATAAAATTTTACTTTCGTCACTCATCACCTGCCGCTGGAATAATAATTTTTTAAACATTCAACACTAGTTTTCTAGAGGTCTGCTATGGGTCGTGCGTCAAAACTAAAACAACAACGTCGCCAAGAATCTCACGACGGTACTAACAGCACTTCATCCCGACCTAGGTACGTATTATTTGAATCCAATAGCTCTAATTACCTAGCTTCATTAGAGTTATTAGGTGGGATGGAACGGTTAAATTGGTGTCCTCATGCAGGGGGAGCACTCAAATTTGATTCCTTCAGTCAAGCCCAAGCCAAAGCTAAGCGGATTGCTAAGCAAAGAGGATACAGCCTAGAAGTGGTTGAGCTTAATTTTGAACATGTTAATACTGACCAAAAACCTTAGTTACAACCTCCACATTAGGCTCAACCTCTATCCAAAGGGTGGCACCACTATTCTTGGGAGATTCTGGTCTATAGACTAACCGGGATGGCCCGCTGATTTCTACATAATGACAGTTGATATCGCGATTACCCCGTTTAACTGTAATCACTGGGTCTGTTGTATGGTTTTGTTGATTCTTTTGAAGTACTTCCTCGTTGAGGTAGATGTGAGTCAGGGATTTGCTGGGCTGTTTTCTCCAGGAGCCTTGTGGTCCTCGGCTACCGGGAACTATCTTGGGCATACCGTTATATAGCGGAATCCGCCAAAAGCGACCAACTTTTTCGGCTCCTTGAATTCTGCCCTCTTTCAGGAGTTGGCGAACTCGTTGAGGACAAATACCTAGAAGATAGGCGGCTTGGGTGGTATCTATCATGATCGGGCAACTTACTCTAGCGCTATTAATTTATTGGGAAATATACCATACAATTACAGCAATTGCCAAGTTTTATAGGGAACAGGGAATCGGGAATCGGGAATCGGGAATCGGGAATCGGGAACAGGGAACAGCGGATCTGGGCACAGCGGATCTGGGCACAGGGAAGAGAGACTATTAAGTATTAAGTATTAAGGATTAAGTATTAAGGATTAGGAATTAAGCCAGAAGTCTTGAATCGATTAATAAACGTTTAGCAAAATGGCTGATTTATCTGCAGGAAGTACGATAAAAATCAGCAAAAATATCTTTAACTATACCAAATTATCGAAAACTATTTATTCCCTCTCCCCCCACACTCCGAACACTCCACCCTCTCCCGACACTCTTCCCTATTTCCTGCCCTCAGCCCCATGCTTCTCACAAGAATACCGTCGAAATCGATAACCAGGGACTTTAGATATAGATTGTTTATCCTTAATACAACCTTGGGCTTTTAACTCAACAGAGGCAGAAAAATTGACTACCCACAATTCTAAAGGTTTGGGCAGTTGAGCCACAGTTTTTTGCAGGGTTTCTGTAGCTACCCTTGGCTCGGTGTCTTTATGTGCCAAAAGAAACTGGGGTGAATTAATGGCAGTATCAACTACTTTGCGACGGTTCAATTCCCAAGCTAACCCCATCATTTCTCCTGTTTGTTCATGGCTTTTGTGAACTGTAGCAATCAGGACTGGCAGGGATTGAGACTGGAAATCACTAATCTCTAAGATTTTAGCGATCGCAAGATCTGGTCGATCGGCTTTTTGGTAACTCACATGGGATGCCACTATCACTCCACCTACCAATCCCATCAACAGGATTAGTGCTACCCATTGCTGATCTTTCCCTTGGGCAGCTCTCCAACAACTGGCAAAGCTTGCTGCTAGTAACATGATTACCATGGGGAAGTAGACAAACTGGTAACGAGCGGCTAAGGTCAAATCAATGCCAAGACCGTAAGTGATTAACAAGAATAATGCGATCGCTCCCAGGACGAAACCGCCCAAAACCTGAGTCATGACCTTAGTCTGGGAGTCTAAGCTCTGAATTCTGATTCCTCGACGCAACAGTTGCACTATCAAGACTACTAATATTACTGTTACTAGTCCAGAGGCGACCATAATCGGTAGGGATTGCCCTTCTACTGGCAGCATCACTACCATAGTGATCAGCCAAGACAAGAGTCTAGCTACCGGTTCGAGCAAATTGCTGAGGGTTGTGTCTTGGTGAACCCACTCTGTCAAACGATTACTGGAGGGGCGTGGCAAAATTGGCAGCCAAACTAAGACTCCCATTAATGTCCCGAGGGCCACCGCGTAAATTCGCCACCAGTACTTCCAAGAAAATACTGAACCCCCTGACCCAATCCGCAACCCAAGCATTACCAGTCCTACAGCTGCGATCACCAGGACGAAAAAGTAATGGACAGCTATGCCCAAGCTATTGACAATAACCCAGATTAATGCTATGTAAATCGGGAAGGGCGTCTGCCGTTGAAGCGATCGCGTAGCGTACACCAAACAACTGACTGAAGCGATAACCAATAGAATCCCTAGAGTGTAGTGTCGAGCTTCTTGAGCCAGATAAATGCCATAGGGTGAAACAGCCATCAGTGCTGCTGCGAAGTGACCCACCAGGGAAGAGCGAAACCCTAAGCAACCTAAGCCAAACAGGGCTGGAATGGAAATCACTCCCAGTAGCACACTCAAGGATCGCGCTACCCACAGGGATACCAATTCCCCATGGCCTGGAAACAGCTTCAGCCACAGATGGGTGAGGACGAAGTACAGTGGTGGGTGATTACTCTCGGTGATTAGGTTATTAATAACGGAATTGATGCTAGCACTAGAGTTCGGTTTCAGGGGAGCTAACAGGGTATCTGACGTAATCACCTGATCCAGCGGTACCCTCCGAAAACTATTGCCCAGGCTAAACACTAGGGTGGCAAATTCATCTGACCAGGGGGGTTTTCCGGCCAGATAGGTAAACCGTAAACCTGCTGCGATCGCTATCCACACCAGCAGTAATAGAACTATGACCCAACTACTCCAGCTTTTGTCCACTTGGGATTTTGGGTTGTTAAGAATCATTAGTCATTAATTCTCTTTGTAGCTAGGAATCAAGGTAACGTTCTCCCACACTACTTCATTATCGTTGATGCCACTGTTGAGTTACTGGAACTGAGATGGGTGCTGGGGCAGAGCAATAATACCGCGCAATCATACCGCTATGAAATAATTAGATGAGCTAATCATTGGGATAATTTTTGAATACTGATGAAGGACAAGCTCAAACCAGACTGGGCGGGGGATGACTTACTCTCCCGGTTCGTTAATCTGTTGATCGACACCAAGCCGATCTACAAGGTGATGCAACACCAGGCCAGGCAGGTGCTAATTAAAACCGCAGAAAAAAATGGGATTGAGTGGCGGAAAAACTACCAGGAGTTAGAAAAATCAGGAGCGAAGACCTTACTATCCGAGATTACTAACCCTAGCCTGGTCTACCCAGACTACTACAAAGTCCCTTTCCATGCTTATGACCAGGGAAACCTATGCTGGGAAGCTGCCTTTGAAGCTGCCAGTGCTACCCAGGCTATGGGGTTGAGGGTTTGGCCCAAAGAAAAACTTACTTGGCTTTCGGCACAAGAGCGATTACGAAGTAGTTTTCATCAAGTACTAGGAGAGTATAATCCCGAGATAGTCACAGATGTGCTAGACATTGGCTGCTCAGTAGGGATATCTACCTTAGCGCTACACCGCTACTACTCCAGGATCAAAAAGGGCAAAATCCGCACCGTTGGGTTAGACTTATCCCCTTATATGCTGGCTGTGGCCAAGACCATGGATCAGACAGCAGAAATATCCGAATGGATCCATGGCAAAGGAGAGGAAACCAGTTTACCAGACAATTCCTTTGATGTGGTCACCTTACAGTTGGTTCTTCATGAACTACCGCACCAAGCAACAGAGGAAATTTTTTCCGAAGCGCTACGTATTCTACGACCTGGTGGCTGCCTTGGTGTTGTAGATAATAATCCTGCCTCCCCAGTCATCCAGAATCTGCCCCCTGCACTGTTTGTGTTGATGAAAAGTACAGAACCTTGGAGTGATGACTACTACAGCTTTGATGTGGAAGGGGCGATGATTAAAGTTGGTTTTGACTATCAGACCACGGTAGCCAGCGATCCTCGTCACCGCACTATTATTGCTACAAAACCGTAAGCTATAGCAGTCGCCAGGGCAGTTAGGACATGACAAAAGTCTCACACCCAAAGTAAGCGCAAGAGTTTGACTTCTGACTTCTGACTTCTGACTTCTGACTTCTGACTTCTGCTATATCAGCTATCAGCTATCAGCTATCAGCTATCAGCTATCAGCTATCAGCTATTGCGCGTAGGGCATATGCTTACACAAAACCTGCTTGAGGTG
>NZ_JAAHIE010000162.1:0-13760 GCF_010671945.1 Moorena sp. SIO4E2 | reverse complement strand
CCATACCACTGCTGGGAGGTTACTTGATTGCCAATCCTGGTCACATCAATAGAGGCACAAGCTACTCCCGCCTTTGTTAGCTTTTCCATGGTTCGTAGCCGCAAACTGGACTTACCCATCTGTCGGGAATTCAGCACATAACAAAACTCCCCAGCCATCAATGCCTGAAAAAGCTCGTGATCAGCTTGTCGCGTCACATAAGTGGGTTCATAGTGAGGTAAACTACCCCCTACTTTATAGACTGTTGATTGTTGATTGTTCATTGTTGAATAGGGAACAGGGAATAGGGAACAGGGAACAGTGGGAAGTGTGGGAAGTGTGGGAAGTGTGGGGAGATGGGGGAGTGATGTCAAAGTCCCCCAGAATTGGGGGATTTAGGGGGCATTGATGTCAAAGTTTCCCATAATTGAAGGATTTAGGGGGCATTGCCTAAGTCCTGTTCCTGCTGTGTTGATAATAATGATATTACCCCGACTCCCGACTCCCGACTCCCGACTCCCTGCTCCCTATTCCCTAAAATGCGATCGCTAAAATACTGACGATACAAATTACATCTCAAACTACAATCATTCCCATGGCGTTGAACCAGTCCCATACTTTCCAACTTGCGAGTTATATTAGCATCTAGGCGCACCGGCTTGGCTGTACTAACTAATAGTTTAACAGCGTCCAGCAATTGGGGATGCTCTTGAATACTAGTTAAGAGTGAGAGCAGATGACTGCGATAAATTCCTGCTTCTGTGGGGGCTAAATCCAAAAATTTATCCAGGGTATTTTCTACTGCTTGGTGATTATTCATATGATAAAAAGCTTGGGACAATAAATAGGGATGTCCCCCAACCATTGCCATCAGCTTGGTTATTGAATCCACAGATAAGGTCAACCCATAACTCTCGGCAAACTCGTTAACCTGCTGAGCATTAAACTCTAGTAACTCTATAGGTACTCCCACATTAAACGGCGACTTATTGATATCTAAATCAATATAAATTTCCGTGGCATGACCCACCACCAAGCGCAGTTTTTCCCAACTATCCTCAAACTTACCACTCTCATGCCAACTACGGAGCAAGGGCAGAAATCCTTCCGCAATCTCTTGATGCTGAAACACTCGATCAAGGTCATCCAAGCACAACACTAATGGACTTTCTAAAGAGTCTAACAAATACTCTTCAAAGTAGGCCGTGCAGTTGTCTACACTGGTAAAAAAACTATCATCCCAATAGGTCTGCAACTGATTGGCCAATTTCAGTTTGTTACCAACTTGTCCACAAAACGACTTTAAAAATATATCTAAATTAGTGAAATCTAGCCCATTCATGTTTAAGTAAACCCTGCCATAAACCTGTTTTTCGTCATGGGCGATAATCTTATGAATCAGTAAGGTTTTGCCCATCAGTTTCGGCGCTTTAATCCGAATTAACGCTGCTGGTTTAACAATTTCCTGATAACAACGAGCTTCCATGGGTGGGCGCTCAATATAAATCTCTTGATCAGCTCTAGGTCGAGACGATGACAACCCGCACTCTTTTAATACTTGTTCAGCCACTAATTCCGGCTTATAGGTATTAACGATTTCAACTAAGTCACAACGACTCTTACAACCGTTAGCTTCAATATCAAAGTCTTGATAGATTTGTTGAATATGCTTTCTTACACTAGAGTCATGAGTGGCATCTAGCACTTTGTATTGGATTTCTTTATCTTTCTTGCCGCCCACCACCGCCTCCAACACTTGTCGCCTTTTCCAAGGCATGGTCTTGAATTTTTCCTGGAAGGCTTCTTTACTAATCATAGGCGATCGCTGCTTGTGCCCTAGGTAGTCCTATAGTTAGTTTAAAGTATTGTTGATGATTTCATCAAGATAGAGACAATAATTTCACGAAGTTTTTTTTAGCAGTGAAAAAATAATCACCGAGATTTTCTTGGAGTTTCACTAATGTGAAGATGTGAAGAGCCGTGAACTAACGTGAAGTTTGTTCGTAAGCATTCAGCTATCAGCTATCAGCTATCAGCTATCAGTTTATGCGCTACGGGCACGCTACGCGAACAGCCAAAGGCCAACGGCTGACCGCTGACCGCTGACTGCTGACGGCTGATAGCTTACCAAAAAAAATTCGGTCAAGTTTTGGTTAAGCAATTCTTGACCGAATTCTAATATATAAGCCATTACAAGTATTGCTGAGCTAATCAGCTGATCAGCTATCAGCTGATTAGCAATCAGTTATCAGCTATCAGCTATTAGCCATTCGCGTAGCGTGGCCAAAGGCCAAGGCTGACGGCTGACCGCTGACGGCTGACGGCTGACCGCTGATCACTGACCACTGACCACTGAATGCTTACCTCAGCAACTGATCCAAAACAACAACATTCCAACTTCTAACTCAGTAAACTAACCTCCACAAAACAAATTTCACTGATGGTCGCCAGGGCGTCAAAACCCTGTCTTGATGCAGTCGCTCATGGGGGAAACCCCCAAGACCGCGCTGCATCGCTGGCAAATTACTATCCTAGTCTACATAAAAATAGCGAATCAAGCTGCTCATAACCTCACCGGGCTTACCGGTAGGCTCGGGAGTGCTCCACTCGTCGGGATAGGCGTACTTAAGGCCATAAATGGCAAGAATTGTCTTCCGAACTTGTTCAGGAGAACCAACCAATAAGTGCTTGACTTTCTTACGTTTGCGACCAGGGTTTTCTGGGGTGTTATTGTCATCGGAGTTAGGCGGAATGTTGTTGGTCATGAATCGTGACTCGTGTAAATTGATTATATTATTAATATATTTATAAATTAATCATTTGTCAAGGTATTTAGAGATTTTTTTTTATTACGAAATATGGAGATTGTGGAGAGTGAAATAAATCGTATAATCGTAGGGTGGGCAGTGCTTGATAGCAATTTCAAAGCTTGTAGTAGCTTTAATTGGCACTGCCCACCAGCAGAAAATAAATTGTAAAATATAGTAAAATGAATCGTAAGTTAAAATGAATCGTAGGGTGGGCAGTGTTCCTATATTTTTTTTTAGCTTGTAGTCAGTAAAATGAATCGTAGGGTGGGCAGTGCTTGATAGCAATTTCAAAGCTTGTAGCAGGTTAAATCGGCACTGCCCACCAGCAGAAAATAAATTATAAAATAGTAGTTGTATAAATTTTTGCTAAAATGAATCGTAAGGTGGGCAGTAATCATACCAATTTAAAAGCTTACCATCGGGATTATACTTACTGCCCACCCTACATCAACTACTCTGCCCACCAACAGAAAATTAATTGTAAAATAGAGTAAAATGAATCCTAGGGTGGGCAGTAATCATACTAATTCCAAAGCTTACCATCGGGATTATACTTACTGCCCACCCTACATCAACTTCTCTGCCCACCAACAGAAAATTAATTGTAAGATAGAGTAAAATCAATCGTAAGGTGGGCAGTAATCATACTAATTCCAAAGCTTACCATCGGGATTATACTTACTGCCCACCCTACATCAACTACTACCTATTCCCTAGTTTCACGATTTTTTAGAAAGCAGTGAACAACTAATCACGGAGATATTTTTTGATATTCACCAATAGTAAAAATCGTGAACTAAGTGAACTTTGAAATCACAAATTACTAATATTAATTTATTGAGCCTATAGTTGGAGATAAGAGGGTTACTCAACTAAAGGCTGAATAAATCATGTCTAAATCAAACAAAGAATCTGACCCAGAAACCACCTACTTTAACGAGCGCATTCGTCAAGCCAAGCTTGCCTTTAACTTGCTTGTCGGGGCTACAATTATAAGCGGGATTGTGGGTCTAATCGGGGCAGGATTATTAATGTCCAACAAGCTATCTGATGGAATAGTTACTACCAGTGTGGGATTAGCATCAAGTATGCGTTTTGTTAAGCTAGCTAAGGATGCTAATGACCGGCTAGATGAAGCGATTAGAGAAGCAGAAGAGGAAGATGATAATGAAGAGTCGTAGAGACTAATTATAGCCCAGGGAATAGGAAACCCTGTTCCCTATTCCGGACAACTGTTGGGAAGTCTAATGTATCGCTGCTGGTGTTAGATGCTGCTCATATCCCCGCCAGACACCAACTAATACTCCTTGAACCTGAACATGTTTTGCCATCACTTCTATGGGGTGGTACTTAGCATTAGAGGGTTTGAGAGTAACTTTGTGACCCTTACGATAGAAACGTTTCAAGGTTGTACCATGTCCATCCACCCGTGCCGCTACAATTAGACCATTCTTGATGTCATCGGGATCAGGCACTGGTCGCATAATCACCACATCCCCTTCTGTAATTAAATCTTCGATCATGCTGTCTCCAGTAACCCGCAGAGCAAAGTTACCTGGTTGGTGGAAGAAGCCAGATATATTCAACTCCTCAACTGTGTCGGTGAAGGGTTCCACTAGGCCCCCGGCTGCGATCGCTCCTAAGACAGGAACTCCCAAATTAGAATGCCGCAGCAGCCTAATCGTCCGGGCTTTTCCTTCCGTCCAATCAATATATCCCTTACTACGCAAATGTTCCAGCCTACTCTGAATCGGTGCTGGTGAGCGCAAGTTCATTGCTCTCATCATTTGCCGGATCGAAGGGGCATGGTGTGACACCCGAATATAATTAACCAGCCAATCGTAGAGTTCTTGTTGAGCAGATGTGAGGTTTTCCATAAGACTCTTGACAAAAAATGGTCGTTCTTAGTGATTGCTCTATAGAACATTGGTACTATCAACTATTGTCATTTGTCCAGAGTATTGTTCGGTTTTGGAGGGTGGTAAGTGTGTTAAGTGTGGGGAGATGGGGAGAAACCGGAGATGGGGAGAAACCGGAGATGGGGAGAAACCGAAGATGGGGAGAAACCGGAGATGGGGAGTCATAGCATTTTTCCTAGCTATGAAGTAAACAGGATTTTTTCCCGATTCCCGATTCCCGATTCCCGATTCCCGATTCCCGTTCCCCTCCTGGGAGGGGTTAGGGGTGGGTTCCGACTCCCGACTCCCGACTCCCTACTCCCGATTCCCGATTCCCTACTCCCGATTCCCTATTCCCTATTCCCTTACCATTCACTCAACCCCTAAAAGACTGACCAGTAAAGCTTTTTGAGCATGTAAACGGTTTTCGGCCTGGTCCCAAACACGCGATCGCGAGCCTTCGATTACCTGGTTTGTAATTTCTTCTCCCCGGTGAGCGGGTAAACAGTGGAGTACAATTGCTGATGGGTCGGCATGGTCTAACAACTGTTGATTAACTTGATAAGGCTCAAAAATTGGAATTCGCTCCTCAGCTGAAGCTTCCTGACCCATACTTGCCCAAACATCAGTATAAATTACTTGAGATTCCTTGGCAGCAGCTATTGGGTCATTGGTAACCATTACTTCTGTGCGGCTAGCTGCGGTTTTCAGGGCAAGCTCACAAATAGCACTATCAGGTTGATAAGCTGGTGGTGTGGCGACTCTGACATTCATTCCCATTAGAGCGCAGCCCAACATTAGTGAATGAGCGACATTATTACCGTCGCCAACATAAGTCAATGTCAAACCAGCCAGTGTTCCAAAGCATTCCTGAATCGTTAACAAATCGGCTAAAATCTGACAGGGATGCTCCCAATCAGTCAAAGCATTAATAATTGGAATCTTGGCATATTCAGCAAAGGTTTCCAACTGTTTTTGCTCAAAGGTACGAATTGCTAGAATATCCAAATACCGATCTAACACTCGCGCTGTATCTACTACCGGTTCTCCACGACCAACTTGGGTGACATTGGGATTTAAGTCAATCACCTGACCGCCTAGTTGGTACATAGCTACGGAAAAACTAACCCGTGTTCGTGTGGAAGCCTTATAAAACAATAATCCCAAAACCTTATTGCACCTAGGATTCCACTGACCTTTTTTTAACTTAGTGGCTTTATCCAATAGTTCCTGAATGTCACTAGCACTGAGGTCTGTGAAGCCTAGAAAATCGCGTCCTTTTAACGTATTCATGTTCTGTATTCAATGAGTAAACTAGTTTCCCATAGCCACAGTTATACACACAATTGCCCAGAAAACAAAGTGTACTATTTACCTGGAATGAGCACCTTATAGCTCCCCAGTTTTTGTTAAGATGCACCATCTTAAGACGCTATCATATTTATCTTAAAAAATCATAGCCATTCTCCCAAAAAAGACTAAAAAACTAGTTAGTCTTTTCTAGGAAAACAACCTTGAATCTTGGCTAGAGTTATTCACTCTACCACAAAATTTCGCTATAACATAATCCCAGTCTATTTAATCTAGCCCTAAATGTCATCAAAAATTGACAAATCCTTATTAAATAATACAAATGTCTGGCCCGATTCAGCACTAGGGAGTGGGGAGTCGGGAGTGGGGAGTCGGGAACAGGTAGTAGCGCTATAGTATTTACATTTGAGATGTGAACAAATAATGAAATGCGTTAGGGAACACAAAACTCCGGATACATAACAATATTAGGTAATACAGCGTTTTTTGTATTAGAAAAAATGACAATCTAGTTTTACAAATCATTTGGAAACCCTATATGTTCAGATTCGCAAAAGGTAAACCACAAACTAGACTAAGATGGCTGCTGCTGAATCTAGGATTGTTGGTCACCCCAGTGATGATTTATGCACCAGTTGAGGCAGCAGAGAAAATCTATATTTCCTATGGTCCAATCGAGTTTTCTCTACCGATCGCAGCTCTAGAAGTTTATGCGACAGTTGGCAAAGTTGAGCCATCCTTAGCTTTCTATGCGGGGTATGTAAAGCCGGAAGAATTCAAACAACTGCGGGAGGTCTTAATCACTCCCATTGATGTCACACCAGTAGCGATCGCTCAATTCCTCTACTCACCTCAAGGGGAAATAATTCTACAACGGGTAGGTGAAGTCATACAAACCAAAGCTCGTCAACCCGGTTTCTATGCCATTCGAGCTGCTTTAATCAAAGCCGCTTTTAAGCCAGAAGGGTTGACGATTTTGAATGTGTTGCAGGAATTTCCGACTTACGGCATTCGGATTAACTCACAACGGGGTTTTGAAATTATTGATGACTTATCGAAGCTGATTCAGCAAACCCAGATCGCCATTGCAGCAGTGGAACAGGCATCAGAGCAGGAAGCCGCAGCCCAGACAGAGCGAGGTTTATCCGATTTTTCCCTAGACTTACGGCAACCCGGTTCAGTCAACTATGCCAAGCAAACCATTACCTTCGATCACCTCAGCCGTCGCCGAGAGTTTCCCGTTGACTTGTATTTGCCAGAGTCCCCAAGGGAAGGGTTAGCACCAGTGATTGTTATTTCCCACGGACTGGGTTCAGAACGGAAGACATTTGAGTACTTAGCCCGTCACCTGGCATCCCATGGATTTGCTGTGGCTGTACCGGAACATCCAGGCAGTAATGCGGATCAAATACAGGCTTTGTTAACTGGTCTTGCCAAAGAGGCAGCTCCACCATCAGAATTTATTAACCGTCCTGTGGATATTAAGTTGTTACTGGATGAACTAGAAAGTTCCTTTAAAGGGCAGTTAAATTTGCAACAGGTGGGAGTATTAGGTCAGTCCTTTGGGGGTTACACATCCTTAGCTCTTGCTGGAGCCGAGATCAATTTTGAGCAATTGCAAAAGGATTGCGCTCCTTTAAATCAGGATACCTTGAATATATCCCTACTACTTCAGTGTCGTGCCTTTGACTTGCCACCACAGGACTATCAGTTATCGGATCAACGGATTAAAGGTGCGATCGCAATTAATCCAATTACTAGCACAGTCTTAGGAAAATCCCAACTTAGCGAAATTCAAGTGCCGCTGATGGTAGTCGCTGGTAGTGGTGATACCATAGCGCCAGCGTTACCAGAACAGATTCAACCCTTTACTTGGCTGACAACTCTACAGAAGTATCTAGTATTGCTCAAGAGAGGAACCCACTTTTCCACCCTCGCCCCATCAGAAGATGATGTCCCCTTACCTGAGGCAGTGGTTGGTCCTGACCCAACTATTGCTCAGGAGTATATGAAGGCATTGAGTTTAGCATTTTTCCAAACCTATATTGCTGGTAAATCAGAGTACCAAGCTTATCTGAGTGCTGCCTATGCTCAATCCCTTAGTCAAGAGCTGATGCCCTTGAGTTTGCTGACAATTCTCGATCCTCTGGTACGGGAAAAAGCGGGGTTGTAAGGTAAGAATTTAGCGGTCAGCGGTCAGCGGTCAGTGGTCAGTGGTCAGTGGTCAGTGGTCAGCTTATTTGATTCAAAAGCTGTTCGGTGTAGCCTGCCCTATAGGCATAAGCTAATAGCACCTCAAGTAGCACCATCTGTAGCGCTTAAGCTGGTAGCACCTCAAGTAGCGTGTGCGTAGCACATAAGCTGATAGCTTACTCAATTATTGATTTACAGCCCCACCTTTTGGACTATTTTCCGCTGAGGTCGCAGTCACAGGAGGGTTAGACTGATCAAAATTAGCCAAGTCTTGAAAAGCGTTGGCTAAAACCACTAGGGCTTGTTGGCGGTGCTTAACGCTTTCTTGTACTCCTTGGACTTGTTTTTCTAGTGCTGAAAGTTTTTTTTGGTTAGCTTCTAAGTCAGTTGCCAGATTCGATGGCACTTGGTTTTTAAGTTCAGATAGCTGACGTTCTAGCTGTTGAACTTGTTTTGCTATAGCAATTCTATCTCCCATGAGGTACAAAGGTATCCCCCGTTGGTCCCCCTTAAAAAGGGGGACTTTGAGGTTTATAACTGTACCTCATAAATTCAATAAACGCTATAGTTCTAATTCTCCCTGAGCCTCTTTCAATGACGTAATTTCTGTAGTTAGCTGCTTGAGCTGGGTATAAAAGAAATATCCTGTCCATGCTCCTGCTGCTCCCACCATCAAGATTAAAATCATCCAAATAGCGGTGAAGCGACCCATTTTTTTCTGTAGCTGCTTTGTTTCTTGCTCATGTTTCTTCTTATCGGACATGGCAGTCATTTGAAATTCCACCAATGCTTCAGCGACTTCTTCGATATGTTGCTGTTGGAGATTAGCAAGAGGATTGGCTGGGGTAACAACAGGAAGGGCTGTGTTGGGAAGGGCTTTGTTGTCTATAAAAAAATCGTTGATCGTGCTTTTTTCACTTAGATGATTGTTGTTAGACATGGCCTTGATTAGAAACTGTTTAGTGTTGAGGGTTGATAGCAAAGAGAACAGTGATTAGTTAGTAGGTAGTAGATAGTAGGTAATTTATGATCAACAATGGGCAAAATTAATTGAGTAATACTCTAGTGTTTAGTGTTTAGTGTTTAGTGTTAACCGTCAATAATTAATCAAAAAAGTTACCGGTTTTATTGAGTGTTTTTCCAGGAATTTACTGGTGCAAATTGCTGCTGCAACTGCTTGTAAGTCATAGCACCAAGGGGACTGATGGCAGCAATACTACCTCCTAGGATCACAATACTTAAAACCAGCAAGATTTGGAGCCGTTTCACTGAGGCTTCTAGGGCTTGCACCTCCTGTTGCAGCCCATTGATAACTCTAAGTGCTCTGAGGTCAGACCATATACTATCTTCTTGAAGAAATTCGCAATCGCTATTGTTGTCAGTCGTAATCATTGTTTGAATACTCCTTCAATAAAGGTTTCTTGCTACCTTCTAAGTGATTACTGAGTAAGCATTCAGCCGTTGGCCGTAGGCCAACGGCTGAGAGCTGAGGGCTGAGAGCTGAGGGCTGAGAGCTGAGGGCTGAGAGCTGAGGGCTGAGAGCTGTTCGCCTAGGGTGCGTGGCACAGGCTTCTAGCCTGTGAAGTAGCGCATATGCTTACATTACTGATCAGCGATCATTAACACAGAGATGATGTTCTGCAGAGAGCTCTGTTTTTCTTTTCTCTCGGATGCAGCGGTTTCTGCTGGTGTTTGGGGTGCAGTTGCTTCTGGTGAACTCGGAGTAGGTTTAGACTGAGAGTTTTCATTACCATCAGTAGCTAGAGATAACAAAGATGCGATCGCTAAAATACTTAGCACCATTGCAAATTGTCTAGTTACCAGTATTGCAACTTGTCTCATGGTATTTTTCTCCTTGAGTTGTATAGACAAAACACGTTGCTCAAATGAGTTAGTGCTTAAGAGCTGTTTCGGCAGATTCTGGTTCAGAACTAGCTTTGAGTGTCTTGTCTTTCTGAGCAGCGTCTGTAGTAGTAGGGGAGTCAGCACTCGGCAACTTTGTCTTTACTTGAACTAGTTTTTCCTTAGCCTGGTCAGTCAGCTGTTTAGTAGTTTGTTGTGCTTGACCAGCAACCTCAGAAAACTTATTTTGCCTATTCTCCGCTACTTTTTTAGTAGTTTCTTGCACTTGAGTGGTGACATCAGAAAGCTTCTGTTGAGCATTACCAGTCACCTGTTTAGCAGTCTGTTGCACTTGAGTAGCAATCTCATAAAACTTCTCTTGGGCATTGCCCGCTACTTTTTTATTGGTCTGTTGTGCTTGACCAGCGACCTCAGAGAGCTTCTGTTGAGCATTACCAGTTAGCTGCTTAGTGGTCTGTTGTGCTTGACCAGCAACTTCAGAGAACTTATTTTGGCTATTCTCCGCTACTTTTTTAGTAGTTTCTTGCACTTGAGTGGTGACATCAGAAAACTTCTCTTGAACATTACCAGTCACCTGTTTAGTAGTCTGTTGCACTTGACCAGCAACCTCAGAAAACTTATTTTGGCTATTCTCCGCTACTTTTTTAGTAGTCTGTTGTACTTGACCAGCAACCTCAGAAAACTTATTTTGGCTATTCTCCGCTACTTTTTTAGTAGTTTCTTGCACTTGAGTGGTGACCTCAGAGAACTTATCTTGAGCATTACCAGTTAGCTCTTTAGTGGTCTGTTGCACTTGACCAGCGACATCAGAGAGCTTCTCTTGGGCATTCCCCGCTACTGTTTTAGCATTTTCTTGGACTTGAGTCGCTAGCCCCTGAGCCCCTTCCATCAGCCCCGCCATATCTTCCTTGGTTTTGGCGTAGTCATCTTTCAAGGATTCAGCCGCCTGAGCAACTTTTTGGTTGATGCCATCGGTATACTGCTCAGCGTTTTGCACCATCGCCTCGATCGCCATCACTCGTTTACCCCCCACACTAGCGATGGCGACAGGGGGAAGTCGGTAGGTGCCATCAGTGACACCACGCCAGCCCTTGGAGCCAAAGATATACTCAACTACCTTTCCAGTTTGGGGGTCGAATCTATAGTCCACCAAAGTACCTGCCTGATTCCCTCCGTCCGTCCACAACTGATGTCCCACAATCGATTCCACTGATGGGGGTTTTTTCGGTGCGGTTTCCGAGTCAAGGTAAACTAGAATGCTGTCGGAGCCAATCGCCTCAATTTCTGCCCAAGTAAATGACCGTTTTTTGCGACCCAGCAGTCCTGACTTGCAAACCAAACCCAAAACTTTATGAGCCATTGGGTCGAGCCACAGCTCAGCTACCCGACCAATTTCTTCAGTGTTTTGGCGATTCAGTACTATCCGGTTGATTACATCACTGTGCTTAATGGCAGTTTCTGATTGTGTGTTCATCAACGTTCTCCTTAGTTTTAAATCAGAGTTTTTAGAGCAAATCTGGTAGCATCGGAGTTGTTAACAACTGGCATTTGCCTCAATTGACTCTTTCGATCTCCTCCTCCCCTCTATAGTCACGACATTAGGCATCAGCTGGTTGTTTAGGCCGAAACAGAGTATTTACTTAGAAATTCGGCTCCTTTGATTAAGCTCTGATGAAAGATTAATCAAACTTTGTGAACAAACTGTGAGGATGCTAGTGGCCTTGGGCGCTAAAAAAGCTTTTGAATGACGGATATCAAAGCAACAACAGAATTCTTCTGTAAGCAGAAAATTGTCAACTGCTTGACCAGATTTGTAAACTATTGGGTTGGTGAAAATTCCTAACTCAAGGTGTAAGCATTCAGCCGTCAGCATTCAGCCGTCAGCTTATTTTATCCAAAAGCTGTTCGGTGTCAGGATAGGCTGAGCCAGCGGTAAACTTTTCAGGACTTACGCATAAAGGCGTTTCTCGTACTTATGAGGTACACTCAATTTTATTCCCCCTACTCCCTACTCCCTACTCCCTGCTCCCTACTCCCTGCTGCCTTGCACTTGCTCCCCCAGCCACTTAGTAATTAGTTCTGGACAATTCTTCTTAAACCAACGCAGAGCAACAACTCTGAAGGCTGGTTTCGACATACGGGCAATTGATTTCATCATCCAGTTGAGGGAGCGAGATTGAAACTTTTTGTTGATCAGGTTGACTGAGCCGACATCGTAGAGGCAATCAAGGATGAGCTTCACGGTAGCTTCTTCCCTCTCTACTAAATGTTCCAGCAGCAGCAGGACATCATGCATACGCTCGTTTTGCATGCGCTCTTCTGCCAAGATTTTCGGCACCTCGACCAATGGTTCGGAAGATGTCATCATACTGGTGGTATCGATACTTGACTGTTCCAGGCTTGGATTCATTCCTGACACCCTAATCAATAATTTACCTATTTTCTAGTAACTATAACCTAGGATTGCGTCAAAATTGAATTGATCAGCATTAGGTACCCTTACACAAGCATTGGAAGAGTTTGCCACGAATCACGATCAAGCCCTTGATCATAGCTAGCGATCGCGCTTTTTTAGTAATCTGATTACTCATCTCATTTTTTCGGATTGCTTCCGGTAGGGGAAAAGAAATATAATCTGAGCATCCTAGTCCCAAGAAAGAGCAGAAGCAAGGATAGCTAATGAATAACCAGCCCATCCTCTCCCCATCATCGTCCATTTACCCTAGATAGCCAGTTAAGTTTGTAATCGCTGACTATCTCTACGGGGTCGGTCTTTCTCTGTAAAGGCTTGCTGAAAATTTAATCACAATTAAATCACAATTAAATCACAATTTAATACTTGATGCGATCGCGAACAGCTCCACTTCCAGGCCCACCTTTTTTCTCATTCGCAGCACTTTTTTCGAGAAATCCAATAATCTTCCCGGCCACATCCACCCCAGTCGCCTTTTCAATTCCTTCTAGTCCTGGTGAAGAATTAACTTCCAACACTAGCGGACCACGATGGGAGCGTACCATGTCTACCCCAGCTATGGGTAATCCCATGGCTTTAGCAGCACGAATTGCTGTGCTACGCTCTTCAGGGGTTAACTGGATTTTTTCTGCTGTTCCCCCTCGGTGTAGGTTCGAGCGGAATTCCCCTTCTGCTCCCTGTCGCTTCATTGATGCCACTACCTTACTATCAATCACAAGGCAGCGAATATCCATACCCCCTGCTTCTTTGATAAATTCTTGGACTAAAATATTGGCGTCTAAACAGCGATTGGCTTCAATAACGGACTTGGCAGCTTGATGGGTTTCTGCCAGTACCACCCCAATGCCTTGGGTACCCTCCAATAGTTTAATAACCAAAGGAGCACCACCTACCATCTCGATTAAACCGTCAATATCTTGGGTTGAATGGGCAAAGCCAGTTACGGGCAAACCAATACCTTCACGAGAAAGGATATGTTGAGAGCGTAGTTGATCACGGGAGCGGGAAATTGCCTGAGTTGGATTAGCACTAAAAACATCCATCACTTCAAACTGCCGTACAACAGCGGTGCCATAGAAGGTCTTTGATGCCCCGATCCGGGGAATAATGGCATCAAAGTTTTCTAAAGGTTTTCCCTGATCTAGCAGAAGTCAGAAGTCATTTGTCATTTGTCAGAAGTCAAACTCTTGCGCTTCTTGATGCAGTCGCTCATGGGGGAAACCCCCAAGACCG